>JAAYBY010000195.1 GCA_012729935.1 Clostridiaceae bacterium
TATAGAAGTTTTGAGACCCCGCTACTTCTTCCCGATGCATTTTGGCTATGATTACCAGACAACAGAGCGATTCAAGCAGCAAATCGCAAACCTTGGTCTGTCTGCTCAAGTTTTTGTCATACAGGAGCAAGGTCAGACATTTACCTTGAATGATTGATAAGAAAAGCCACCATTAGATGCAACTGATTGGTTTTTAACAATAGTACTGATTTGTGATATCATTAATGAGCGATTTAAGTGTTTTTAAATCAAGTAAAGGCGTGTGTACATGATTCGTTTTACAGCTGATTTAGCTCACATACCGATGGATCGTCAGATGAAGTCACGGATGATGATTTCTTTCTATCATGAGAATTTTCGCCGCATTGCCGTTCTGGCACCCGTCTTATTGGCTGCTGAAATTATTTTGTATGTGATGCCTGGCCGGCTGTTTGATTACCATGCGGTTATCCTGCCCTTTCTGCTCGCGAATGTCATTCTGATACCGGCTGTTTTACTGGTCAAGAGAAACCTGAATCGGCTGAATCCGCTTGTGATCCGGATTGTACAAATGACATATGCATTGAGCGTTTTATTATTGGGTGTTTTTCTTTCTTTAGAATCGATGGGTATCGTTGATTTTGTCCACATGATGCTAATGGCGATGATTGCTGTTGCCACATTCCTGACTTTTACCCTTCTGTGTCGAACGATTCTGTTTTCCGCAGCATTCATGGTATTTGTTTTCTTTTTGCCGCAATACCAGCCAGATCCCGATATTCGCTTCGTTGTGACGGCTAATGTGTTCGTTTTTGGTCTTCTGTGCTGGTTGCTGAGTTTGATTCAATTCAAGGGAAAAGTACGGTCATTTGTCAGACATCAGAAACTGCTTGACAAAAGCAGTGAGCTGAAGCTGATGGCTCAAAGAGATTCCATGACCCAGCTGTTCAATCATGAAGCTTCGTTTGATAAGCTGCATGAAGAAATCGAACGGGCCAGAAGAATCGGCTATCCGCTTACTTTAGTGATCACTGATATTGACGACTTTAAGCAGATAAACGACCAGTATGGCCATCAGGTCGGCGATCGGGTGATCAAGCAGATAGCCAGAACGATTACATCGCAGATGCGAGCGACAGATATTGTTGGCCGATATGGTGGCGAAGAATTCATCATGATTTTGCCGGATACGGATGAATCGGCTGCTATACACCTGATTGAACGTGTTCAGGCGGCGATTAATGAAGCTCAGAAAAGCTTCGGATTCTCTGTGACATTGAGCGGCGGCATCAGCGAGTATCAGGGAGAATCAATTGACATGTTCATCAGGCTGACTGACGAGAAGCTCTATGATGCAAAAACCAGCGGAAAGAATAAGTTCATCTCTCAAATGCCGGAAAAATTTTCGAAGCTTATCAAATCCCCACAAAAAACCTGATATAATTTCACAGATGGATAATAGTCACAAGACTGAGAGGGTTACTCGATGGAAAATATCATTCTTTATGCGGTGACACTTGTTTTGGTTATCTTGTCATTCCGCAGGGATCGCATGAAGACGAAAAAATCACTGCTCAAGGCCTGGAAAGCGTTTGAAAATATCCTGCCGCAGTTTCTCGGTATTATCGTGCTGGTTGGCATCATGCTGGCTGTTCTGAATGCTGAGGTCATCAGCAGTCTGCTCGGCAGTGCGTCAGGATGGTTTGGCGTTGCCATCGCATCGGTGGTAGGGGCGATTACCCTGATTCCAGGTTTCATTGCCTTTCCAACAGCGGCCATGCTCCTTCAAGGCGGCGCCGGCTATATGCAGATCGGGGCTTTCATATCATCTCTGATGATGGTCGGAGTCGTGACCATGCCGCTCGAAATCAAGCATTTTGGCAAGAAAGCCACCTTCCTGCGCAACGGGATTGCTTTCTGTTTTGCTTTTGTCGCTGCGCTTGTTATCGGCAAAGTTATGGGTGAATTATGAAAAAATTAAAGCGTTATGCGTTTTTTATCAGTGTTCTCGCCTTAACGGGTATCCTTGCTTTGTTTAACAGGGATATCGGCGTGAAGGCGATACAGACAACTTTTTTCAGTTTAAAAGAAATGCTGCTGATTCTGCCGCCGATTTTTATTTTACTTGGCCTTTTAGATGTCTGGGTACCACGGGAAACCATGATCCGGTACCTGGGAGAAGGATCCGGTATTAAGGGGATGGTAATATCCATATTTATCGGATCAGCCGCAGCAGGACCTTTGTATGGGGCATTTCCCGTGGCGCTGGTCTTGATGAGAAAAGGTGCTAAATTTTCGAATGTTTTGCTTTTTATTGGCGCCTGGTCAACAACGAAAATTCCGATGCTGCTGTTCGAGATGTCATCGTTGGGGCTCAAGTTTACCCTGACACGTTTGACCGTCAGTCTGGTTGGCATTTTTGTCATCGCCTTTATCGTTGAGAGGCTGCTGAGCAGACAGGATATTGAAGCCCTTTACCGAAAGGCTGAGGAACGTGATTCATAATCCGTGCGTATAGATTGATCTGTCTACTAATCAAATAAATGA
>JAAYBY010000196.1 GCA_012729935.1 Clostridiaceae bacterium
CGGACATCCGGTATTCCGGTGACCTAACCTTTGAGGTTGACAAATCGTTGACACGAATACCAAACACGCTGATTCCCAACATGATGTCATATCTACAGGCCACAGGGCGTCATTTGATTCAGATGATTGAGTCCCATTGGATCGGATAATCAAAATCAATAATCCATCTTAATCGATACGTTTCAGTTTCTCCGGATGTCGTTCGGGGGCTTCCTTCGTTGTGTTCGGGTAACCGATCGCGATGGAGATTGCAAAATCATGTGTTCCCGGCCAGTCAAGCATGTCTTTTAGTTCATCGCCTCTGTCTCCGGTAAAAGCGGCTGACGCCATCCCGATAATGCACGAGGCCAGACCCATCGACTGGGCGGCTATCGCCAGATTTTCAACGGCTATTCCAGCCTCCAGATTTGAGGATGCGTCTTTTGGCAGGCCGATTAAAATCAGCAACGGAGCTCCGTAAAAAATACTTTTATGGCGTGAACGCATACGATCAACCGTCACCAGATCACCCGCTTCGCGGAACACATTCATTGCATGATCGCTCATTGCCTGAATCAAATCCAGCCGCGTAACCAGCCGGAAAATCCATAATTGGCGATCCATCCCGGTCGGTGAAGCAAGCGCCACCTGTGCGAACGTCTGAATCTGTTCGTCCGTTAAAGGAATGTTTTTGAAATTGCGAATACTTCGTCTATCGAGAATTGCCTTGATTGTTTCATTCATCAGTATCCCTCCCTGGTATGATCAACGCCTGTCCTCAGCTCACTATTAACATTCTATCCAATCGATCACATGCTTGTCTATTTGTCTGAGTCCGATATACTTGATATTAGAGTAAATCACCTTCATTTATGCGGGAGGTAGCTGATGGAATTTCTTTCTATATCCTTTGATGTCAATTCGCTTCCGGTCCTCGATCCGGACTTCATCCCACTGGAACGGTTCACGCGTGCCTTTCTGAAAACGGCTGACCAGCCGTTCACGATCGCAGTGCAAGGCATTGATGGCCAACAATCCGTCTACCACACGTTTGTGCATGGGCAATCTGAGTTCGCTGAGGCTGACAGATACTATGCCGATCGTCTGGTTAAAACACTGCTCTGGCAAAAGGGTGGTTACCGGGTTCTGATTGCAGGCAGCCGACCTATCTACGAATCAATCGCTGCTTCCTATGCAGCAGATGGAACACGTTCCTTCGATCAGGCTTTTATGGCCCGCGTCTATAATCGCCCGTTCGAAGTAGTTTATGTCGAGGACGCAGCTTCGCTCACTGAACAAACAAACGCACGTCCTGTTGGCCGCCATCTGGACGGCTGTCGGATTGGGTTTGATGCCGGCGGCAGCGATCGCAAAGTATCAGCGGTCATTGACGGAACAGCGGTTTTCAGTGAAGAAGTCGTCTGGCATCCGAAAGAGCAGTCAGATTCGACCTACCATTACGACGGTATTGTATCAGCCTTCCGTTCAGCCGCGGCCCACCTGCCGCGAATCGACGGCATTGGTGTCTCGTCCGCAGGCATTTATCTGAATAATCAAACACGTGTCGCATCCTTATTCTTGAAAGTACCTGAATCTCGTTATGAAGAGGGTGTGAAAGATATCTACATCCGGGCAGCTAAAGCGATGGGTCCGGATATTCCCCTGGAAGTCTGCAACGACGGCGATGTCTCAGCATTGGCAGGCTCGATGAGTCTCAACGCCGGCTGTGTGCTGGGTCTGGCGATGGGTACCAGTGAAGCCGGTGGTTACGTCGATGCAAACGGCCATATAACCGGATGGCTCAATGAACTGGCGTTCATCCCAGTTGACGCCAATCCCGAAGCGATGGTTGATGAATGGTCGGGAGACATCGGCTGTGGTGTTAAGTACTTCTCCCAGGACGGGGTAATCAAGCTGGCTGCGCGGGTCGGTATTCTACTGCCTGAATCCAGTACGCCAGCTGAAAAACTGAAAATTGTTCAGGCGTTGATGGCCGAGGATGATCAGCGAGCCCGTCAAATCTATACCAGTATCGGATGCTATCTCGGCCACAGTCTGGCCTGGTACAGCCGCTTCTACTCCATACAGCATGTTCTGCTGCTCGGTCGGGTGATGAGCGGGCGCGGCGGTGACCTGATCCTGGAAGAAGCGCAACGTGTCTTGTCTGACGTCTACCCGGACATCACCTGCGTACCCGCTTTGCCGGATGAAGCATTTCGCAGAATCGGCCAATCGGTCGCTGCAGCCAGTCTGCCGATTATTCGTACTTAAGGAGGACCGTCCATGCTATTTACCAATGCCAGAGTTTTTCACGATGACAATCAATTCCATGATGGAACACTGGCCGTCTCCAACGGTCAATTCTCGGAAGAATCATCAACTGAACCGATCGATCTCGAAGGCCGCTGGGTGATTCCCGGACTGATCGACATTCATTTTCACGGTAACTCAGGTGTCGATTTTTCTGATGGCTCTTATGAAAGCCTCGTGAAAATCGCCCGCTTTCTGTTGAACAACGGCATCACCTCTTTTTCTCCGGCATCGATGACGCTGCCCGAAAAGGATATCGAAAAATCATTTTTGACCGCTCAGCGATTGAAACGTGAGCGACCGGCAGGAGCCGCCTATATTCGCGGAATCACCATGGAAGGACCTTTTTTCAACATAGCCAAAAAAGGTGCTCAGAATCCCCGATATCTGGTACCTCCGGATTATGACTTTTTCACACGTCTAAACCAAGCAGCAGACGGACTGATTAAAATTGTCTGTGTCGCGCCGGAATTGCCAGGGGCACTGGAATTTATTGAAAAAGCCGCTGCTGTCTGCACTGTTTCCGTAGCCCACACCACAGCGACCTATGAGCAGGCAAAGGCCGGCTTCGATGCCGGAATTCACCATGTGACGCATCTCTTTAACGCGATGCCGCCTTTCGCACATCGGGAGCCGGGTGTCATTGGCGCTGCAGCTGAGAATAAGGCGGTGACAGCCGAG
>JAAYBY010000197.1 GCA_012729935.1 Clostridiaceae bacterium
TCATCAGCTCCGATTGGCCGACCGCGGCAATTGCCTGCTTCTCTCGCATGACACGTGGCTTTTCTTTCAAATGCAACCGGCCGACACCGACACCAATCGCACCTGATGTGACAAGAATAATTTCTTTCCCCTGATTCATCTGATTCGCGATAGACCAGCACAGGTGATCCAGATTTTGCAGATTGAAGCGTCCGCTTTCGTGGGTAACGGTCGAGGTACCCACTTTGATAACAATGCGCTTCGCCTGAGTTAAAGGCTGTCTGCTGATCTGTCGCTCATCATCGCTATTCTGTTCTGACATGCATAACCTCCAAAACAAAAATCCTGGTAAAACCTGTCTGGCCTGTATATGACGCCCTAATCACCAGATCTGTTCAGCTGAACTGCATCTGATGAAATGATCGCCTTGTCACTCTGTCCTCTGTTCCCTGTCTGCAAATGCATAGTCAAAGACTTGCTTCATATCAGATACAGGAAAGAGTTTGACCTTGCTCAAAACAGTCTGCGGAACATCACTGATATCGCGCTGATTTTCTTCCGGTATTAATACCGTGTCTATACCTGCCCGATGAGCGGCAATCACCTTTTCTTTGAGTCCGCCGATCGGCAGAATCCGTCCCCTCAAGGTTATCTCGCCAGTCATAGCGACATTATGTCGAACCGGTCGTCCGCTCAATGCCGAAGCTAAAGCAGTCGCCAGCGTAATGCCGGCGGATGGGCCGTCTTTGGGTGTAGCACCTTCCGGCACGTGAATATGGATATCCTTCTTTGACGCAAACTCCTGATCTATCTGAAGAGCGTCTGCCTGTGAACGGATGTAGGTCACAGCAGCACGAGCAGATTCTTTCATTACATCACCAAGCTGGCCGGTCAACTCCAGTTTGCCACTGCCTGGCATGACATTAACTTCTATCATCAAGGTATCACCGCCGGCCCAAGTCCAGGCCAACCCGGTTGCGATCCCGATCTGATCTTCATTTCGTGCCTTTTCATAGCGGAATTTTTTCTTACCGATCAAGTCTTCAAGATTTTTCTCAGTTACAACAACACGTTCCTTATTATTCTCGGTGATCAGAATCGCTGTCTTACGGCACAGATGTGCCAGTTCCCGTTCAAGCTGACGAACACCGGCTTCGCGAGTGTACCAGCTGATCAGAGCACGTAACCCTTCGCGCGAAATCGACAGCTGATTTTTCTTCAAAGCGTTCTGCTTCAATTGATTGGGCAACAGATGCCGTTTGGCTATTTCAATTTTCTCTTCCTCTGTATATCCGGAAATCTGGACAATCTCCATACGATCCATCAACGGCTGCGGGATTGTCTCGATCGTGTTCGCGGTTGTGATAAACATCACATGAGACAAGTCATAGGGAATTTCCAGATAATGATCGCGGAAGCTGTTGTTTTGTTCAGGATCCAGAACTTCAAGCAGAGCAGATGATGGATCGCCGCGAAAATCACTGCCCAGCTTATCGATTTCATCCAGTAACATCAGCGGATTGTCGCGGCCGACCTGCCGAATAGCATTGATGATCCGGCCGGGCATAGCTCCGACGTATGTGCGGCGATGTCCTCGTATTTCGGCTTCATCTCGGATACCACCAAGAGACATCCGGATATACTTGCGTTTCATTGCCCGGGCAACTGAACGGGCAATTGATGTTTTCCCTACACCAGGCGGCCCTACCAGGCAGAGAATGGGCCCTTTGAAGGTTTCCTCCCCCGATTCAAGGCGGAGTTTCCGTACGGCCAAATACTCTAGAATTCGCTCTTTCACCTTTTCCAGCCCATAATGATCCTGATCGAGTATTCTCCTGGCTTGTGCCAGACTCAGCCTCTCTTTATCTACCTTTCCCCAGGGCATCTCAAATAAAAGATCCATGTAATTACGCAAGACTGAACCTTCCGGATATCCCGGCGGCATTTTTGAAAGACGATTAATATCTTTGCGAATTTTTTCCTTTATTTCGTCAGCAACAGGTAGTCGCTTGAGCAGACGCAGAAATTGATCCTGTTCCTGTTGCGAACCTTCCTGCTCTCCTAATTCACTTTGTATAATCTTGATCTGTTCGCGCAGGTAGTATTCTTTCTGATTTTTTTCGATTGTCATACGAACTTTGTCGCTGATTTCTTTTTCAATCTGGGCAATGGCCTGTTCCCGATCGATCAGCTGCAGCAAATGCTGAATACGTACGGTTGTATCGAAAGCTTCCAGTAATTTCTGTTTCTCATGAACACCAATATTCAAGTGACCGGCAATTGTATCAGCAGTCAATGATGGACTGCGCATATTCCCCAGTGCAAGAAGGGCTTCAGGTGATACCCGGCCGCTGATCGCAGCATATCGTTCAAACGCTTTAACCAGCTGGCGGCGATACGCTTCATTGGCTATATCAGGTTCATCTTCATTTGCTTTAGGAACCAGACTGACTTCGACCCGGTAACACGGTTCCTCCTGAATAATTCGTATGACTTCAGCGCGGTTTCTTCCTTCAATCAGAAGCTTCATGGCTTCTCCGCCGGGAATTTCCAGAACCTGGCGAATTCGCACCACGCAGCCAACCGTGAAAATATCATCTGATCCCGGCCAGTCCTGCGACAGGTCTTTTTGAGCTGTCAGAAAAACCATCTGGTTATCATTAAGTGCTTCCTTAACGGCCTCTTTCGAAGGTTCGCGGGCTACATCGAAGGTTAAGTTGACACCCGGAAAGACAGTCAGCCCGCGCAAAGGAATCATCGGCAGGGTCAGAATCAAGTTGTCCGGCATTTCAGTCGCCTGTTCATTTGCCTGTTCGCCGGTTCGGGCTGACGAACGTTTTTTGCGTCGTGTTTTGACAATAGTTGTTTTTTGTTTTGCTTCACTCATATCGATCACCTGACTTTCGGTGTAACATCTTCAATTCGATCCTATGTGGATCATGCAGACCGGATGCTCCTATTATAACAAACAAGGCGGAACCCTGCGCGACTAAAAAAAAGGGTGTCTCTCAGGAGACACCCTCAATTACTTCAACCGATTCAGGATTATTCAATAATCGTCGAGACGGTGCCTGAACCAACTGTTTTACCACCTTCACGGATAGCGAACTTCAGTCCGACTTCCATGGCGATTGGTGTGATCAGCTTGCCAGTGATCGTTACGTGGTCACCAGGCATGCACATTTCAACACCTTCCGGCAGTTCAATAATACCTGTTACGTCCGTTGTTCTAAAATAGAACTGAGGACGATATCCTGTAAAGAATGGTTTGTGACGGCCACCTTCAGCCTGTGTCAGAACATAAACCTGACCGGTGAAGTGGGTGTGAGGCTTAATGGAGCCCGGTTTTGCGATCAACTGACCACGTTCAACATCTTTACGCTGAATACCGCGAAGAAGAACGCCTACGTTGTCACCTGCCTGAGCCTGATCAAGCAATTTACGGAACATTTCAACACCGGTTACGACTGTTGATTTCGGTTCGTCGGTCAGACCTACGATTTCAACCGGATCACCGACTTTGACGATTCCGCGCTCAACACGTCCGGTTGCAACGGTTCCACGACCGGTGATGGTGAAGACATCTTCGACTGCCATCGCAAACGGCTGGTCAATAGGACGAGCAGGCGTCGGAATGAATGAGTCAACCGCTTCCATTAATTCCAGGATGGGTTTATAAACTTCATCTTCCGGGTCAGTGCTCGTGCTTTCAACAACGTTCAGTGCAGAACCCTGAATAACAGGTGTGTCATCTCCGGGGAAATCGTATTCATTTAACAAGTCACGAACTTCCATCTCCGTTAATTCGATCAGTTCCGGATCAGCCATGTCACATTTATTCAGAAAAACGACGATTGAGGGAACACCTACCTGGCGGGCCAGAAGGATGTGCTCACGTGTCTGAGGCATCGGGCCGTCTGCAGCTGAAACAACCAGGATCGCGCCGTCCATTTGGGCAGCACCTGTAATCATGTTCTTGATATAGTCAGCATGTCCTGGACAGTCAACGTGCGCGTAGTGGCGTGCTTCTGTCTGGTACTCTACGTGAGCGGTGTTGATCGTAATACCGCGAGCTTTTTCCTCAGGTGCTTTGTCGATACTGTCATAGGACGCGTACTCGGCAGAGCCCTTCATAGCCAGCACCTTCGTGATGGCTGCTGTTAATGTCGTTTTGCCATGGTCAACGTGGCCGATTGTTCCTATGTTTACATGGGGCTTTGTTCTTTCAAATTTTGCCTTTGCCATTTGAGCATATCCTCCTTTATTCAGCATCCATCGTGCTGATTCCTTAGCTTTTTTTGGCTTTTTCGCCGCTATAGACCATTTTACACTATTTGTCGGATTTGGCAATCGTTTCGCCGACCCGACGGGGTTTTGAGATGTCTTGAATTATTTTTTCAAAACATTTTCCATGATATTTTTGGGTACTTCTTCAAAATGGCTGATCTGCATGACAAACGTGCCTCTGCCCTGTGTTCGCGAACGCAGGGATGTGGCATATCCGAACATTTCTGACAAGGGAACAAGTGCGGACACAGCTTTTGCACCGCTTCGTTCCTCCATTCCTTCGATTCGTCCTCGCCGGGCACTGATATCGCCCATGACGTCACCCAGATAATCATCCGGTACCGTTACGTCAATCTTCATGATCGGCTCGAGCAATGCAGGATCTGCTTTGCGGCAGCCTTCCTTGAAGCCCATGGAGCCCGCGATCTTGAACGCCATCTCCGATGAATCGACTTCGTGGTACGACCCGTCGACCAGTGTTACACGAACGTCGACAACCGGGTATCCGCCGAGCACGCCACTGCCCATGGCTTCCTGAATACCAGCATCAATCGGGGCAATGTACTCACGCGGAACGGCGCCGCCAACAATTTTATTGACAAATTCGTATCCGGTTCCTGGTGATAACGGCTCGATTTCAAGCACACAATGACCATACTGACCATGTCCACCGGATTGTCTGACAAACCGTCCTTCGCTTCGAACACTTTTCCGAATGGTTTCCTTGTAGGAAACCTGCGGTGCGCCAACATTGGCTTCAACTTTAAATTCGCGGAACAGGCGGTCGACAATAATATCAAGATGCAGTTCGCCCATACCGGCAATCAAAGTCTGTCCGGTCTCTGGATCAGAATATGTCTTAAAGGTCGGATCTTCTTCAGACAGTTTAGCCAAAGCAGCCATCATTTTATCCTGACTGGCCTTCGATTTCGGTTCAATGGCTACTTGAATGACCGGCTCCGGGAAATCCATTGATTCAAGAATAATAGGATGTTTCTCGTCACAAAGCGTGTCTCCGGTAGTCGTGTCTTTTAAACCGATAGCGGCTGCGATATCCCCCGAACACACCTGGTTGAGCTCTTCGCGGTGGTTGGCGTGCATCTGAAGAATACGGCCAATCCGCTCCCGTTTGTTTTTGGTTGAATTCATCGTGTAAGAACCCGCTTCAAGCGTACCTGAATAAACGCGGAAAAAACACAGTTTCCCAACAAACGGATCCGTAGCAATCTTGAAGGCCAGTGCTGCAAAGGGTCCTTCGTCGTCTGATGGACGAGAATCCTCTTCTTCAGTAACCGGATTAATTCCTGTGATTGCCGGTACATCCAGCGGTGACGGCATATAATCAACAATGGCATTCAGCAATAGCTGAACTCCTTTATTCTTATACGACGTTCCGCAGCAGACCGGTGTCATATCACAATCGATTGTGGCGTTCCGGATTGCCTTCTTCAGTTCGTCGGCCGTGATTTCTTCGCCTTCGAGAAACTTTTCCGTTAATATGTCATCACTCTCGGCGACGGACTCAATCATGCGATCATGCCAGGTCTGAGCCAGTTCTTTCATATCATCGGGAATTTCACCTTCCCGAACGTCAGAAGCTATCTCGCCATCATAGAAATAAGCGCTCATGGTGATTAAATCAATAATCCCTGAGAAGTGCTCTTCCTTTCCGATCGGCAACTGTATGGGAACCGCGTTGGTCTTCAATCGCTGCTTCATCATGTCGACAGTACGGAAGAAATCAGCTCCCATAATATCCATTTTATTGACATAGGCCAGACGGGGAACACGATAATGGTCAGCCTGCCGCCAGACAGTTTCTGTCTGAGGCTCAACACCGCCTTTGGCACAAAATACGGTTACAGCGCCATCAAGAACACGAAGTGAGCGCTCCACCTCGACGGTAAAGTCGACGTGGCCTGGCGTATCAATAATATTGATCCGCTTGCCTTTCCACTGGGCTGTTGTTGCAGCAGACGTGATTGTAATACCACGTTCCTGCTCTTGTTCCATCCAGTCCATGGTGGCAGCACCCTCGTGGGTCTCACCAACCTTGTGAATCCGTCCTGTATAAAAAAGGATCCGCTCAGTCGTTGTTGTCTTTCCGGCATCTATGTGGGCCATAATGCCAATATTTCTCGTGTTTTCAAGCGAGAATTCTCTGGGCATTCAGTTAAGCTCCTCCCTGACTCACCATCTGTAATGTGCAAACGCGCGATTGGCATCTGCCATTCTGTGTATCTCTTCTTTTTTCTTAAAGGCTCCGCCGGTACTGTTTGAAGCATCTATCAGCTCGTTAGCTAAACGCTCACGCATGGTGCGTTCATTACGTTTTTTTGCTGTTGATACAATCCAGCGAAGGCCGAGTGTTTGTCTTCTTTCCGGTCTGACTTCAATCGGAACCTGGTAATTGGATCCACCAACACGTCTGGCTTTGACTTCCAGTGTCGGCATGACGTTTTCCAGAGCCTTGTTGAAGACTTCCAGCGGATCTTGCCCGGTGCGCTCTTTGATAATATCGAAGGCGCTGTAGCAGATTTTCTGTGCGACACCCTTTTTACCGTCGAGCATGATGTTGTTGATGAGTTTCGTCACACGAACATCATGGTACATCGGATCAGGGAGCACGTCTCTTGTTGGGACATGGCCTTTTCTTGGCACTTTTCTTCCCTCCTCTCATGATTATGCGGGATTCGGATCCCGAAACCATAGGTACTCACGTTTGGACCGTGTCTGTGCAGCTCTTGCCATATCCACATGCTGTGTATGATGACAGTGTACTGATCACGCTTGAGTCCAACCTGCAATTACTTGATCTTGGCCGCTTTCGGTTTTTTAGCACCGTATTTCGACCGACCTTGCATCCTGTTGGCGACACCAGCTGTGTCGAGCGTACCGCGTACAATGTGATAACGAACGCCCGGTAGATCTTTGACTCTGCCGCCTTTGATCAGAACGACCGAGTGCTCCTGCAGATTGTGACCGATTCCAGGAATATAAGCTGAAACTTCTTCCTGGTTCGTCAGACGCACTCTGGCAACTTTCCGCAGAGCCGAATTCGGCTTCTTCGGTGTTGTCGTTTTGACAACGGTGCACACGCCGCGCTTCTGTGGTGATGATATCGCAACATAGCGCTTTTTGAGCGTGTTCAAAGTTGACTGCAGTGCGGGCGATGCTGACTTGTAGCTTCGCGACGTCCGTCCTGATTTAACCAATTGGTTGAACGTAGGCATCAATACACCTCCTTTCGCTTAATCACCCGTCTAATGCGGCAGTCCGTATTTCCCGGATGCTACATTAAAAAGACCCCTCTGGGGTTTCGGGCACTTTAGTATATCATCGTTTTGGAAGATTGTAAATAATTAATTGATCAGATAGATCAGAATCGTTCGATAGTGAAACGTCAAAGTAAAGTCTACACCCCTACATGCCCATCATAGACGTTAGTATGACAAAAAACAAAGTGGCAATTAGTCTGTCAAATATTATACTGAAGTGCAA
>JAAYBY010000198.1 GCA_012729935.1 Clostridiaceae bacterium
ATGCACCCACTCAATTACGTACAATCATACGCATTCCCAGGGTAACGGGTGGAATTCCCGTCGGGCATTACTCAGTCATTCTGACCTTTCCTCCCGCCTTTGTGAGTCCATTCCATATCATGCAACCTGTCGCAATTCCACCACCTGCGACTCTCTGTGTGATTCAACATCATATGTACTCTTCTCAGTCGTTAGTTTGAGAGATTCAATTTTCTAGAGCGTAGCACAGAAATTTTTAGAATGCAACCCCCTGAATCCTTCGTGATGAATCCTTCGTGATGAATTGCCTGATAAAAACGTTGGAGTAAACCTGATCTGCAGCCCAACAAATAAATGCTTTTATTTCACTCCCGCGAGGGTGGTGGAAAAGCAATGTTATCAATAGCGACAAAACGGCAGGATGTGGACAGCAATAAGCATCAGCAGCTAACCATTAGACAGAAAGAGGAAAGCAATACCTGCTTGAATCAATGCAGCCAATGGTATCAATATGCGGAACTTTATGTGTCTTGTTTTATGCCTGATCGCAAACATACCCAATAAGGCGCCGATTCCACCACCGGCAAATGCCAAGGCAATCAGCGTGATTTCCGGAATGCGATACTGCTTTCTCCGGGCACGCCATTTATCGTACGCATAGATCACAAAAACCATGATATTCCAGATCGAAAAGGCAATCAGGATTATGTGTAAATCATTCAAAACAGAGTACCTCAAGGATGATATGAGTTGACGCATGACAGGGATCTGATCAATCCTGAGAATCAATCGGGCTCCTGTTATGACTGGTGCAGCAATCGATAAGCTGTAACCGACAGGATCTGATCCTCATACTGCGTCTCGGCATGGTCGATCAGCGAACCGAGTAACTTCAGTTCGCCGTAGCCGACGCTGCTGCCCAGCAGCTCGTAATAGTAACCTTCCAGCTCAGGACGGCGCGTTGCGTTCAGTAAATCATGCAGCTCGTTAAAATCATCCGGTTCTTTTTCACACGGTCCTGAAACATGGATTCGAACCTGATCGCCTTGAAAATTCAAGCTCATGTTCAGATCTGTGACACCATTGCGAAAAAAATAATCAAGCAATTCTTCGAGAATTTTGCTGGCCTTCTGACGCTCGTCTATCACGGTTGTCTACCTCCCAAACGCCGATTGAATCCCGCTATCTGATTATCATAGACATCCATTATAGCAAATTCATAATCGATCGTACTGTTTTCAACCCGAACAGACATCAGGTTTCCTGCCTTTCTTTCAGCTCTTTTTGACTGATCAGGCGATTGCGGATTGCATCAAAAATCGGAACAAGGATAGCCGCGACGAAACCGCCGGCAAAACCATTGTTGTAAAGATTCATGCCGCCGTGCAGATCACTGACGTTCATGACGACGGCCATATGAATGAATCCGGCGATGACTCCGTACGGCCAGCCATACGTACCTGCGATGGGTGCCAGTGTTGTACCGAACAATGCAGCAAGCAGCGCAGCACTGGAATTGGGTTCCCAGATATTCAGCAAAGAGGCCAGATAAACGCCGGCGAGTATCGGAATCACATTTCGCACGTGTTTGCCAAAAGCACCAAAACCGACAACGGTGAAAATGCCGCCGATGGTCGGACCATTGATGTCGCCGGAAACCGCCAGGACATAACCGGTCGTCAGGAATCCAAGCAGACTCATATTGATCAGCGAGGGACCCAATCCTTCAGAAGCAACGAAATCCGAGACAAGCCGTCCTGGCTGCTTAAACAGATGACGGAGGCTTGCCAGCCAGGATCTGGTCAGAAACAGACCCAGTAAAAGCATAAGCAGGAAGTAGACGGCCAGGGCAATACTGAGATCACGATTATAACGGTCTGATACGACCAGCGTATCCTGTGTTTCAAAACCAAATGAGCGAAATAAGGCCATGATCATGAGACCCGCAATACCACAGGTAAAGCCGATGTTATAGAGGTTATATCCCTGGTGGAAAACGACGAAGTGATTGGCCATGGCCGGCAGAATAAAACCTGCGATTAAACCAGCGAAGATACCGCCTGGTATCGCGACGGCTAAAGGGAGATTGAATCCAAAAGCGATCTGACTGACCAGAGGCCCCAGGGCTGTACCGAACAAAGCCGGTAACAGGAAGCGGCTGAAGTGATCCTTCTGAAAGCGGGCGTATAAAAAAACGCCGCCGATGATCGGCCAGACATTGAAAATGGTCTTGCCAAACAGGGCAAAGCCGCCAACTGTAAACACGGCAGCAATAATCGGACCATTGATGTCTAGTTTAACGGATGCAGCGATGGCAAGGCAAAAGAGCATCAATAAACCCGCATTGAAGAACGCCGCACCGGGGTTAGCGATCGCCATATAATCTGTAATCAGGATGCTTGGTGCGGTGATGATTTGCCAGAGCCCGTTTACTATTTCGCGCGGGCTGTTAAAGAGAAAGGATGTGAGAAGAACCAGTAAACTAAAAAACCCCAAAACACCGTACTTGGCGTGTTCAGATAAATTGTAATAGTCTTTTGATTTATTCAGTGTCGATTCCTGTAAAACACGGTTTTGCCACTTGCTGAAAAAACCAGGCACTGTCATGATGCGATTTCTCCGGTCTGCTAATGTGAACAGGGATCTGTTCATGATCGGATGAAGTAGTTTAATGGTATCATGATCTATTTTTTTTGCATAGTCGGCCTATTGTAACTATAATATGCTTGAGTTAAAAACAGTTTTGAGAGCGTAATCTGTTGGGAAACAGATGAGGAGAGACGTTTAAGAGGTGATTTGAAATGGACTGGATTGATCGCTATATCTCAATCGTCATAAGACATGTCCCTCAGGAACAGAAGGCATTCGTTGAAAAAGAAACACGTGAAAAAATAGCTGCCTTGCTTGAAGAACGCAGAAGAGATTCGATGAATGGAGAGTCAGACAAAACAAAACGCCATGATCCGGACGAAGCTGATGTACGCTCAGTGCTGGAAACGCTGGGAGATCCGGCTGCTTTTGCCGGGAACTACCATCAGGTGAAACGCCATGTCATTGGCCCCGCTTTCTTTGACACCTATTGGCTGGTCCTCAGAATCGTGCTGGTTGCCTCAGGATTCGGGCTGCTGATTGCAAAAAGCATCCAGATTGCGACGGGTGCGTTTGATCATATTCTGACTGCCTTTGCTGATTTGTTCGCCAGCTTGTTCCAGGGGCTGCTGTCAGCATTTGGGCTTGTCACACTGATCTTCTTTCTGGTTGAAACATTTGGCAACAAGCGCATCGAATCGTCCATTCAGGCTGCAAAAAAGCCATGGCGTGTTGAAGATTTGCCGACTACATTGTCTGAGAAATTGCGCATCAAACGCGGTGATCCCATCGTGGATATCGTTTTTTCTTTGATTTTTCTTGTTGTCATCAATGTTTTTCCCCAACTGTTCGGGTTTTACGCAAAAACGGACACCGGTGTTCAAATTACAGGATTTCTGGGTGATGCACTGGCCAAGTATTTGATCTGGATCAACATCGTAATCATTCTGGG
>JAAYBY010000199.1 GCA_012729935.1 Clostridiaceae bacterium
CAAAAAAACAAGCGGCCATTCCGACCGCTTGCCCGATTTTTACGATTCGATTGTGTGTCGTTTCAGGAACGGCTACTCGCCGACAATCTGAATGATGACTTCACGATCGCGTGCGCGTGTATGATCGAAGTCAACGAAATAGATATGGCCGAATTCGCCCAGCTGCAATTTCCCATCAATAATCGGTATCGCTTCGCTGCGTCCGATAATCGATGAGCGCAAATGAGCGTCTGTATTCAGTGTTCCTGGTTTGTCTTCGCCATGCTCGGCTGCAAATACGGTCAGCTCGGGACCTGGATGCATATACTGGCCATCTTTGCGGCAGGTTGGAATCATCGTTTCCAGAACATCGGTGAGATCCTGCTGCAGATAAGTTAATCCCGTATAGGCCCTGTCGAACGAATCTTCATCGATCATGACAGCACAGGTGGTATGCCTTGAGAATACGAGACAAATGCCTGACTGGACGCCGGTCTCTGCCAGAATATCCTTTACCTGATCTGTGACCGTGTGAAAGGTCGGACGCATGCCGGTTGAACGAACTTTAAATGATTTCGAAATTGTAGTCATTGAAAATCCCTCACTTTTATTTTTTTTGTCTGGCCAGATCGTCTTTCGCTTTTCTGACATAGGAAACCATCTCATCAAGGAGTGCCAGCGGGTCCGGTGATTTCAAGATGCCGGATGCCGAGCCGGCACCATCGTTTCCAACCATAATGAAATCATAAATCTGGATACCTTTGGTGATACCGGCGGCCTGTTCGACCAGAATATCCGGGAACAGGTTGCGAATCACTTCCAGGGTCTGTTTGACATAGGTCATATCGCTGGCTTCAGTTGTTCCAATTAATTCTGAAGGCTCCGGATTAATGATGTCCGGGTGAAACTGAGCGATTGCTTTCGCTTCTACAATAGAGTCTGCGCAGGCAAACGTGAAAAGATCAAGCTCGTTAGCCCGATCGATTGTCTCCTTGATAGCCGGCAGGGACATCGGTCTCTCGCAGTGGTTGAGCAAAACACCCTTGGCACCGGCAGCCTTGATTGCTTCCGGCAGCACATCGGCAATGCCGCGTCCGGGACGCAGTGTATCCATGTAGGGAGCCAGAATAATCAGGCGCTCTGTCTGTTCGGCGATCCGCCTGATCTCTGTATAGGGCGCAATAAACAACGCATCGACATCATATTTGATCGCCGCTTTGTCGACAGCCTTGGCATAGTTCAGGACGTCATCCCCATAGATGTAATTTTTGACACTGGTCTCAAAAAATGGTGGTTTGGGCAGTACTTTCATGGTAAACCTCTTTCTTATTTTTCATGAGTCCGTTACAACAGGCAATCAACAAGCACGCCTATGCCAGACTAAAATTATTATGATCGCTCCCCTTATGTTATACTCTCGAGCTTTGTACTGTCAATATCGCCAGACATCTGAAAGCAAAGCAAAAAAGACCTGTTTGGAGCAAAGCGTGTGACTGGATCCACCCGTAATCAGAAACATAGCATAAATATGATTGCTTCTTACACCAAAGGTATATAATGAAATTGAATAGGCCATCCGTCATTACCTTCATGTTCAGCTGAGTCTGACAGCATTCAAAGTTGCCTATACCTTTCGTTCCAAAGATGCCATGCGGTTGCTTCATGGCTTGGTTCCCGGACCATTGGTTGATGTCAATGAGCCAATAAGGAGGTGATTCTAATGAATAGAAAATGGCTCTGCCTGGCTTCGCTGTTGTGCGGTGTTTTGCTGGCCGGCTGTATCAATCAGCCGACTGAAACGACGGACACACAAAGCCAGCCAACGATAACCAGCACGCAAGAATCAACAACAGCCAATCAGGTGACATCTCAGGAGACAACTACCGAAGTGACGCCAACAGCCGTGTCAGAAACAACATCAGTCACTACAGTCACGTCAGAGACAGCCACGACCGGTGCGTCATCAACGGAGACGCCGGCTTCAACTGAAAGCAGTTCAGGAATAAGTCTTTATTCCAGCTACGCGCACCTCGTTTCCTATGATCCGGACAGTGGCCTGGCTGATTTTGATTATTTCAATATGCTGAAAGGCGAGGAGGCTGTCCAATGGCTGATTGATAGAGAAGGCTACACTGAGTCTGAAGCAGAAGTGATCGTAGCCAACTATGCAGATTCCGAATTCATTGAGCAGAATGACAATCCGCGACTTAGGACGGTTGATCTGGCAGACGTCACATTGAAGCTGATGTACCATCCCGACGGGACACAGGTGACGGATGCGAATCCGGTTGCCGCAAGTCTTGATGATTTGAACACCTTATATCGTGCTTATCCAGATCTTTTATTACAAACATACTTTTACTACATAGACGTCAGTTCGGGTCGGGTTTCGGCCGTAACTCAGGTTTATTGGCCGTGAAAAATGATCGGTGATCAGTTTATGCTAATAGTCACAATGCACAATTTCATACTCATTATTAGTGCATAATAGCCAACAAAAGAGGCAAAATATCAACTTGATTGAAAATATTGACTAATGGAAAAGGATTCGCTATAATGACTTCGAATCTGTGACCTCTGTCACAGATCAATCAGTTCTATAGGCTCTATAGAAGATTATTCAAGGAAAGACATTATAAAATGGGGGGAAAGAAATGAAGAAATTTATACCATTGTTTTTGGTTCTTGTGATGGCCATCGCTTTGTTCGCTGGCTGTGACGGTGGAACAACAACCGGACAGACGACAACTGGTCAGACGACGACCAAGTCTGGTGAAACCACAACAGAAGGAACAACAACAGATGCTCCTCGTGAGAAAGTTACCATCGAAGCCTTTATGGTCGGTGATGACTGGGTTGACGAGTGGCCTGCCTTCAAGGCAAAATTCGAATCCGAATATGACTGGATCGAAGTTATCGAAGTCGGCACAGGGCCGGAAGCAGGTTTCCTGCAGAGCCGTATCGCTGCCAATGACATTCCTGACATCGTTTCTGTCGACAACACAGAAGTTAGCTATCAGGCATTGGATGCCGGCCTGATTCAGGATCTGTCTGACAAGGAAGTTACAAAGAATATTCCTCAGGCGTATCTCGATGCGTTCACACGTGACGGCAAAATTTTCGGTTTGACACAGGGTGCTGCTTTTACCTGCCTGTATGTCAACATGGCTGCTTTGAAAGAAGCTGGCTGGGATGCTCCTCCGGCAGATTTTGAAGAACTGCTCGCAGTTTGTCAGGATCTGAAAGACAAAACCGCTTATGCTCCTCTGACCGTCGCCGGTGACAAGACCACAACCGCATGGATGGTCTACGAAGGCATCATTGCCAACGAAGTCTCTCCTGATTGGGGCGCTGGCGTCTATGAAGAAAAATTCCTGGCTGGCGAAATCAACTTTACTGAACACACGGCAGCGACAGAAAAGTTCAACAAAATTGCTCCGTTCTTTATGCCTGGTAGTGCGACAAACAAGGAAGACGACGTGACCGCGCTGATGACTGATGGTGCAGCCGCCATGGCAATCGCCGGCAACTGGACCGCAAAGGGTCTGGTCGAAGGTATCACAGAAGCCGCAGGCTCCGAAGAAGATGTCGCTGTCATCCTCGTTCCGTTCAATGATCCCGGTGAGCAGGTCTGGATCTCCATCTCTCCTGAAACCGCTTGGGGTCTGTCCGCAGTCGATGAAGACGACAACATCGAAGAAGCCCGCGAAATTTATTTCAACTGGATCATGCAGCCTGAGAACTTCAAGTTCGTTCAGAATGCACGCGGTACCGTTCCGGTATTGACAACATTGACCGAAGATCAAATCGTTCTGCCTGAGCCGATCAAAGCAGTCGTTCCGGCTATGAATGATGCTCCGTTCGTCCTGATGGGCTTTAACCTCTGGACTGAAGTCTTCAGAGATGCTGCCTGCACAGCGATCCGCGACGTTATCAGCGGCAACATGACAGCTGAAAATGCTGTTAAGGTTATGTCTGATACGCTTGCTACATCCAACAGATCTGAAGGCTAAGGCCTACCGCTTGGTATGACGACGTGAAAGGGGGCATCATCTGTGCTCCCTTTCATAATGAATGGCTCTTTCTTCATCAGACGCGAGTGTTCATTCTTCAAACTTTGGATGTAAGAATTTCTGAGGAGAAAATGAATAATGGAAAAAGCAATCCACAAAAAACCAAAGCATACGCGATTTGAGCGTAACCGGTTATTAACAGGGATTTTGTTTTTGGTACCCAGTACAATCATTTGTTTCCTGTTTGTCGTGCTGCCGGTTTTAAATGTCATAAAGTACAGCTTTAATGAATGGCCGGGAATTGATACCGTTCCGATGAAGTTCGTCGGGTTCGATAATTACGCGGCTGTACCCAAAACACAAGGATTTGGCGAAATGATCGTTTCGACGATCACCTTTGCACTGGGAGTTACCATTTTAACCGTTCTCGTTTCGTTTATCGTGGCTATGGCGCTTGATAAACGTGACAAAGGCAGAATCAACAGAAATCTGATGCGTTCAATGTGGTTTTTCCCTTGCCTGTTGGGGCATGCAGTTGTTGGTATTCTCTGGCGTATTATGTACCATTATTCCAATGGTGTTATCAATAAAACGATTGTTCAACTAGGCGGGAAACCTGTCAACTGGTTGGAAACGCGCGTCTTGACAAACTTCTCAATCATTGTCCCGACTGTTTGGGTTTTGATGGGCATGACCATCGTCATATTTCTTGCCGGTCTGCAGAGCATTCCGACAGAACTGTACGAAGCGTCTACCATCGACGGTGCCAACAAATCGCAAGTCAGACGGTTTATCACAATCCCGATGATGGCACCTTCCATTACGATCAATGTTCTGACAACAAGTATCGCAGCCTTCAAAATGTACGAGCTGCCCTGGTTTATTTCGCTGGGATTGCCCGGTTATTCGACCAGGCTGCTGACTCAGCGCATTTATTTCTTCGGTTTTGAAAACACCGGACAGATGGGAATCGGTGCTGCTTTGTCAATGATTCTGATCCTGACCATTACGTTGATTTCGCTGCTTCAATTTGTTTTTCTGCGTAAAAGGGAGGATATTTTCTAATGGCAAAAAATAACTTAAATCAAATCCCTGGCGCAACAACCCACAAAAGCAACCGAATTGGTGGTGTCAGTGAACTGGCCTCCAAAATATTCGGAGAATTTATTTTAGTCGTATTTTCGCTTTTAATCTGGATCCCGATTTATTATTTTGTGATCGGCGCTTTCAAAGAACGTGGCGATATCGTTAAGTATCCACTTTTGCTCACACCTGAGCTGTTTACACTTGATAACTTCGGTGCTGCGATTGATAAAATGAATTTTTTCGCTGCATTAAAGAATACAGGAACAATCACGATTGTTACTCTTGTTATCGTTGTCGCCTTCGGCTCACTGGCCGGATTCGCGCTGTCGCGCATCGACCATAAAGCGTTTCGGATCTACTTTGCTGTGATCATCGCTCTGATGGTTGTTCCGTTTATCGGGGTCATCATTGCCCTGATCAAGCAGACCGTCAGCATGAAGATTTACAACTCGCTTTGGGCCAATATCCTCATTCAGGCGGCCTGGAATCTGCCATTCTCCATTTTCCTCTATACTGGGTTCATGCGGGCTTTGCCCAAGGAACTTGAGGAAGCGGCCTATGTTGACGGCTGTTCCATGTTCCGGGTTTACTTCAATATCTTTTTGCCGCTCCTGGCGCCTGTCACAGCAACCTGTCTGATCCGCACAGGAATCGGTGTCTGGAATGACTTCCTGCTCAGCTTGACCGTTCTCAATGACTCGTACACACCGACCTTGATGGTTGCTGTACAAAGCTTCTTTGGTGAACGGACCAGTGAGTATGGTCTGGCCTTTACCGGTATCCTGCTGGCATCGATCCCGATCATGATCCTGTTTATCTTCCTGCAGAAATACTTCATCAAAGGTATTGCAGCGGGTGCGGTCAAAGGCTAATCCTCAAACAGTTAACGACCGACCTTATTAATCAAACAACAGCTGCAGAAGAATCTTCTGATCGTATACAGAGGATTCGACTGCAGTTGTTTGATAGTGGGATTACAGTCAGTCGAGACAGTGCTTCGCCGTAATGTGATCTGAACTGGAATGGGTGATGATAATGAGCAATCTTAAACGGAACAGAGCCTGGTATCGCTATCCGGAAAATCCTGTTTTGCAGCCGTTTCCCGGCAATCCGTTTGGTGAGACGATCTGTATGAACCCCAGTACGCTGATCCATCAGGGGACGCTCTACTTGTTCTATGCGGCAGATGATGCGCAAGGCAGGCGAACCATTCGGCTGTCGACCGCTCCGGCTGCTGATCCGGCGTCACTTCAGAATCATGGTGTGATTGTCGATAATGGTGAACCAGGATCGTTTGATGCCGCCTGGTGCGTCTTGCCTCAGGTAGTCGAGATAGAGCCGGGCACGTGGTATCTTTATTACACAGGCAATCAGGGACATGGAACAGGTCTGTCCGCTTTTGCCGGTATGGGTTTGGCCATTTCCCATGATTTGATTCACTGGTCGAAATATTCGGACAATCCAGTGATGACACCGGCAAATGAGCCGGGGGCGGATCAGGCTGCCGGTATTGCCGGCGGTAGTTTTCTGCAGGATTTCGATACGGATGGTTCACGAATCATCCGGCTGTACTATACGGTCTGTCCTTCGATGGGCGATGATGTATTTCTCGATCAGCAGAAGCGTATTCATTACGCTGTCTCGAATGACGGGATTAACTGGACTAAAAAAGGCTGCCTCATGG
>JAAYBY010000200.1 GCA_012729935.1 Clostridiaceae bacterium
AAATCGCAGCATTCCAAGTTGCTTTGCTGATGAAAGGCACCTCGCTGAAAGAAATTTCGAGTATTGCGCGTGCGATGCGGGAAAACTGCGTACCGCTCAAGCCAAATGTTAGCGCAGAACTGATGGACACCTGCGGTACAGGCGGCGGTCTCAGCACATTCAACATTTCAACTGCCACGGCAATTGTCGCAGCAGCAGCCGGAATTCCGATCGCCAAACACGGCAGCCGGTCAATTTCCAGCCTGTCGGGCAGTGCTGATGTACTGGAAACACTGGGTGTCAATATCAATCTGACACCCAGGCAAGTCGAACACCTCATTGAAACAATTGGTATTGCCTTCATCTATGCCCCGTTGTTTCACCCGGTGATGTGCAAAGTGCTGCCAGCCGAAGCTGAACTCGGTATTAAAACCATTTTTTACAGCATTATCGGTCCTCTGATTAATCCGGCTTTTGCCCCAAGGCATCTGCTGGGTGTTTACAAGCCGGAACTCCTGGACACTGTCTCGTATGTCGCCAGAGATCTTGGGTATACGGATGCCATGTTTGTTCATGGCCTGGATGGTCTCGACGAAATCTCCATGGTGGGTACAACGCGCGTCAATCGATTGAAGAACGGCGAGATAACATCTTTCGAAATTGAGCCGGAGGATTTTGGACTGATGCGCTGCACACTCGAAGATATCAAAACAGGTACACCTCAGGAGAACGCGAAAACAATCCGCGGTGTTTTCGCCGGGGAGATCACCGGACCCCGACGGGATGCGATTGTTTTCAACGCAGCTGGTGCGCTGATCGTCGGTGGCAAAGTACCCGATTTCCCTGAAGGAATTCAATTGGCTGACAAGCTTATTTCTGACGGTTCTGCTTTACGAAAACTGAATCAACTCTGTGAGTTATCGCAGTCGATCCAGTAACAGTAATAAGCCAAAGACACTCGTGCGGACAAAATTGATGGAGCAATTCAAATGAAACACGTATTTACTGATCATATCAAACAAAAGCAGCTGGCTGGACTGGTTCCGGTCATTCCGGACATCAAGTGCCGCTCACCCAAAGAAGGTGATCTGCTGAATGGCCGTGATCCGGTTCAGATCGCCCGAACATTCGCTGCTGCCGGTGCACCAGTCTTGTCTGTCGTTACTGAAGCAGAGCATTTTGGCGGATCGCTTGGTCTGCTGTCAGACATTGTCCAGACAACCGGTCTACCTGTTCTACGCAAAGACTTCATTCGAACTGAGCAGGCGATTATCGAAACGGCTCAGGCGGGTGCGGCAGCCGTCCTTTTGATCAGTTCGATGCTGGACCGTTTGACACTGGAACAGATGTATCACAAAGCCCTTGAACTTGGTTTGGAACCGCTGGTTGAGGCTCACTCGAAAGATGAACTCGATTTCGCTGCATCACTTGGGGTTCGATTGACCGGCCTGAACAACCGGGACATCCTGCAGCTGGAGCGAGATACCGGTACGGTTCAAACAACTGCATCGCTCGGTCGATACAAAGTACCAGGAAGCCTGTTGGTCAGTGAAAGCGCCATCGGGACATCGGATGACGTTCGTAAAGCGCTCACAGCAGGAGCGGATGCCGTTCTGGTTGGAACAGCCCTGCTCCAGTCACCTGATCCGGTCCGTCTTTTCCGACATTTCAGCAATGCCCGGCCGGTTCTAAAAATATGTGGTTTAAAGAAAGCAGAAGAAGTCCGCCTGTGTCTTGATCTGGGTGTTGATATTCTTGGATTTGTGACAGACTATCCAGTACCTGTCCCCTGGAATCTCAACCGGCAAGACGCTGCGAAGCTGGTCAATCAAGTCCGAAGCAACTCTTCTTCTGCAAAAACATGTCTGGTCACAGGCGGACAGCCTGATACCATAGTCGATCTTGCC
>JAAYBY010000201.1 GCA_012729935.1 Clostridiaceae bacterium
GAAAGAATTAACATTATATAATCTAGTTACGCTCCGGTCATTTCATTGTAAATATCCTTGTCTACAATCCGGCTCCATCTGTCTAAAATTTCCCGCCACAGTCTGCCGGGTTTTCCATCCCCTATAATGTTTCCATTTATTTTGGTAACAGGTCCTAAACAGTAAGGTGAAGTAGGAACAAAAGCTTCCTCAGAATTTACTGCGTCGTAAGCTGTTATATCGTCCATTATAAACTCAACGCCCATGTCTTTGAGTATCTCCGTCACCGTCTGAAGGCTGATGCCCCAAAGGATGTTCGGCGGCTTGGGGGAAATGACTTTGCCGTCTTTGTATATCAGAAAATTAGAGCCACCGGTTTCTGTGATAAAACCGTTAATATCGAGGTAGAGTGCCATCGCATTGGGGTCAGCAAGTGCTGCTTCCTTTGCGCCGACCCACATATGCAGTCTGTTGCGGTTCTTTATTTTTGACGAAAGGCACTGCGGCGGAAAATGCCTGTGGGCGGGTGTTACGCAATGAATGCCTTTTGTGAAGATGTCTCTCCACAGATGAAACGGCATCGGAAACGTATGCTGGACATACGTACACTCAAGGTCGTCCGGCAATGCTGCTCCACCCGCATAAATGGTGTTTACTCCGCCCGTTATATAATAGATTATTCCCCACTCTTTGCCTGGCATTACTTCGCTGTTGTGTTCAACCAGTTTCTTTGAAATTTCAATAGTCTCTTCTTTTGTCTGCTTTGGCTTGAGATAAGTGTATTTACAGGATCTGTAAAGGCGTTCTACATGGTCTTCTATTCTATAGGGAACGCCGTTAAATGTCCTTGTAAAATCAGTGACGGCGGCACCGAGAACAATCCCAAGATCAAAAACAAATAGCTTGCACTCGCTGTGCGGAATATACGCTCCGTTTAGATACGCTAACATTTCTCCCATAACAAACCTCCGTTTACTGATATGTGTATATTATATTCCTAAAATGTGCCAGGCAATATAGCAGAAAATCAAACGCTCGTCTATGAATATTTTTATTTATACGTTATTTGGTGTCAAACAGGATGAGCCTGAAACACTGATTTGACGAATCGGATCAGAGTGGCTGTATCATTATAGAGATGTCTTCCCCTTTTCCAGATCAGGCAAATGTCCATCTCGATCGGATCGCGAAGCGGGATCCCGATTATATCCTGATCCATCGCGACAAGCTCCTTAAAAAGAAAGGCACCGGCTTTACCCTTTGCAATGATCTTTTTGATCGTATAGAGCTGGCTGGAATATAGTAGAACATGAGGATCGACACCCTGCTGCTGGAAGCAGTTCATCAGCAGAGCACTTTGATAGGCATCATCCTTAAAGAGAATAATCGGATAGTTACCGATTGTCTCAAGAACCACATCCGGTTCGGCAGCCAGCGGATGCTGAGGCGAAACGCAAAACCAGAGTTGTGTCCTGGTGATCGGCAGCACCTCGAATCCATCGTTCTTTTTCAGATCCATGACAGCAATTGCGACATCCAGCTGATCGAGTTTTACTTGCTGTTGAACCATCAGAGAGCCCTGTTCGGACATCGTCATTTGAATCTTCGGATGCTTTTCGTTGAACGCATCAAAAATCGACGGGAAAAGAAACGTTCCGATCATCGGCGGGACACCGATGCGAATCTGATTATGCTTCTGTGCAATCTCCTTCATATCAAAGACCAGCTGATCCGCTGCATCGATAATCTTCTGTCCTTGTTCGGCAAAATACGCACCTTCGCGGGTCAATGACAAACGCATCTTGATCCTATGAAACAAATTGATGCCTAGCTCGTGCTCTAGATTTTTTAAGGCTGCTGAAATTGAAGGCTGAGATACATGCAGTACCTGTGCTGCCTTGCTGATACTCCCCTGTTTGACGGTTTCAAGAAAGTAGTGAATCTGAATCAGTGTCATGCCTTGCCTCCCGATTGTGCTTATCTGTATTATATTTTTAATCTATAGTATTAGCAACAACAACTATTTTACCTATGAACTTTTTGTTGGTATCCTGATCACAGATCGTGACGAAGGGATGGAACCAAGATGGATTACGGCGTTGAATCAATCAAAATGCACCAGTTGTGGCGCGGAAAAATTGCCACTGCTGTGAAGATACCAGCGGCAACCCGGGAAGACCTGTCGCTGGCTTATACACCGGGTGTCGCACAACCCTGTCTCGAAATTCAGAAAAACAGCGACAAAAGCTATGAGTTAACCAGCCGATGGAATACAGTGGCAGTCGTTACAGATGGTACAGCGGTCCTGGGACTGGGTGATATCGGGCCTGAGGCCGCCATGCCGGTTATGGAGGGGAAATGTGTCCTGTTAAAAGCATTTGGCGATGTCGATGCTGTTCCGCTGTGCCTGCGGAGCAAAGAAGTCGATAAGATTGTCGACACGATTACCCTGCTGGCCGGCAGTTTTGGCGGCATTAATCTGGAAGACATTTCCGCACCAAGATGTTTTGAGATTGAACAAAGACTCAAAGCGGCTTGTGATATCCCGGTTTTTCATGATGACCAGCACGGTACAGCGATCGTTACGCTTGCCGGACTGATCAACGCGCTGCGGATTGTCGGCAAGTCGATACAAAACATCCGGACCATCATCTGCGGTGCCGGAGCCGCAGGCATCGCCATAACGCGGCTGCTGCTGTCCATGGGGTTGAAGAATGTCATCCTGTGTGATCTGGACGGCGTTATCTACAAGGGTCGTGATCACCTCAATAAACAGACCAGGCAGATGGCCGAAGTCACAAATTTATATGATGAAAAAGGACAGCTTGCGGATGTGATCACCGGAGCTGACGTCTTCATCGGCGTCTCTGCCGGAGGGGTTCTAACCAAAGAGATGGTCAGTCGGATGGCACCGGATCCGATCATTTTCGCCTGTGCCAACCCCACGCCGGAGATCTTCCCTGATGAGGCGATCGCAGGCGGTGCAGCCATCGTGGCAACGGGACGCAGTGATTATCCCAACCAGATCAACAACGTCCTTGCCTTCCCGGGAATTTTCCGCGGTGCACTTGACACGCGGGCACGTGATATCAATGATGAGATGAAAGTGGCGGCAGCACTGGCGCTGGCCGAACTTGTTTCTGATCAGGAACTGTCGGAAACCTACATAATTCCCGCTGCCTTTGATCCACGCGTCAAACAGGCTGTCGCTGATGCCGTCATCAAAGCAGCCATTGCCAGCGGTGTTGCCCGGATTGTGCCGCCAGACACCCGCAAACTTGACTAGCGTGATGTCAATCACGGTTTACAGCGTGCTGCTGTAATCAGCCGAATTGTTCAGATCGACACCGTGCCTTCAAAGACATTGATGCAGTCCCCTGTCAGATAAACGGTACCATCTGAATAGCGCACTGTCAGCTGCCCGCCTAGAAGCTGGACCACGATGTCCGTATCCCGATCGCATAATCCATTCAGCACAGCGGCGACAGCAGCAGCGCAGGCTCCTGTACCGCACGCGAGTGTTTCTCCGCTGCCGCGTTCCCAGACCCGGACTTTCAATTTATTTCGATCAATCCATTCAACGAACTCAGCGTTGACCCGGTCAGGAAAGAGATCAGCCATTTCGTAGACCGGACCGATCTGCTGAAGATCCAGCGCATCAACCCGCTCCCTGAACGTGATCACATGTGGATTACCCATGGAAACACACGTGATCCGTACGGATTCGCCGTTGATCTCGACGCGTCGGCTGATGATTTCATCACCGTCCAGATTGACAGGGATCTGTGCTGGTTTCAGATCCGCCCGACCCATGTTGACCGTTACAGCCGTGACCATCCCATCGGTTGTTCTGACCGCCAGTTCACGTATGCCACTAGCTGTTTCGATACGCATCGTTCGTTTATCGATCATCCGATGGTCATACAGATATTTAGCGACGCACCGGATGGCATTCCCGCCCATTCGGCCTTCGCTGCCATCACGATTGA
>JAAYBY010000202.1 GCA_012729935.1 Clostridiaceae bacterium
ATCCAGATAATGGTATTGATGATATTAAAGACAGTATGGGAGATAGCGATACTTTCACGCATGTACTCTGCAACCGGTGTGACCATAGTAAACAAGCCGATTTGGGTGTCGACAACCACGTCGTGTCCGATTAATTCGAGTATCTTTCCGACCAGCACTGTATAGGGACGAAGTAAAAGCATAAAAACGACTGAACCGATCACATTAAAAATAGTGTGAGCGGCAGCGGCGCGCTTGGCAATCCGGGTTGAACCGATTGCCGCCAGGACAGCGGTGATGGTTGTTCCGATGTTGCTGCCGAAGAGGATCGGAATAGCCTGATAAAGTGATACCAACGGTGTGCCGGCGGCATCAACAGGCGTTCCCGCCAGTGTCTGCAGAACACCGATTGAAGCAGAAGAGCTTTGAACAAGCATTGTACTGGCAGCACCAACCACCAGACCAAGAAAGGGTACATCCTTGATCTGCAGGAGCAGATTGGAGAATCCCTCACTTCGCGCAAGCGGTTTCATCGCAGCACCCATGGCGTTGAGGCCGACAAACAGGGCACCGAAAGCGAACAGGATTTGGCCAATATAACGGATCTTCGGCTTCTTGATAAAAAACATCATGAAGAAACCGACCGCAACAAAGACCCAGGCAAATTCGTCGATTTTTGCCGCGACGATCCAGGCAGTCATGGTTGTACCGATATTGGCGCCCATGATGACACCGATCGCCTGGTTGAGCGTCATGAGACCGGCTCCGGTGAAACCGATGACCATAACGGTTGTCGCGGAGGAACTTTGAATAATCATGGTGACCAGGGCACCGAAGAGAATGCCGCGAAGCGGTGTTCCAGTCATCATTGCCAGAAAACTGCGCATCTTATCGCCGGCCGTCTTCTGCAGTCCGTCGCCCATCTGCTGCATTCCATAAATAAATAAGGCAAGTCCGCCAACCAGTGCGAAAATATCTTTCAGCTCCATAGGTGCTCCTTACGTTCAGTCAAGTAATAACAGATTGATTTTAACCCCAGTCAATTTTCATTGTACTGAAGATCTGAAAGTAAAACAACCGCACACAAAGAGAAGAATTATAAATCGATGATATGCACAATTTGCATGTCGATCTTGAAAGCTTCCTGTTTCATTTTTTGTATTTGTACCGGTAAGCAGTGTTTCTGGTTGTCATGTTATAATGCTATCAGACGGTTACTGTATGACCCGATTGCACGGTTCACGGATTGTCTGGTGAGGTGATGGGAATGCAAGATACATTCGAACCCCGTCTGCTGAGAGAGCAGCAGGAAGCCATGTTGAGTTGCTACGCAACGCGCAGCAGGGACAGCAGGGGGCGTCTGACGGATGAAGCTGAATGTTCTGTCAGAACGGCTTTTGAACGGGATGTCGGCCGCATCATCTTCTCGATGGATTTCCGGCGGATGAGACATAAAACCCAAGTGTTTTTTAATCCTCAGAACGATCATATCTGTACACGCATGGAGCATGTCCTTTCAGTCAACTACATTGCCAATACAATCGGCAGGGTACTGGGCTTGAATCCCGATCTGATTCAGGCCATTGCGCTTGGCCATGACATTGGCCATGCTCCCTTTGGTCATAGTGGTGAAAGGACTCTGGATCAGTGCTTGAAAAAAGTGTCACCTGAAGACTTTTTTCAACACGAAGTTCACGGACTGAGGGTGGTCGATCAGTTGTCGATGCACCATAATCGCCGCGGATTGAATCTGACCTTTGAAGTCAGAGACGGCATCGCCAGTCATTGCGGCGAGACGTACCACGAGACCGTTCTTATCCCAGACCGCGACAAAAACCCGGATGATTTGCCGAATGCCGCCAAAAACCACGGTCGCCCGGCAACGCTTGAAGGCTGTGTGGTTCGCTTTGCCGATAAAATCGCCTACGTTGGCCGGGATATTGAAGATGCCGTCCGTGCAGGTATTATGGAATATCAGGATCTGCCCTCGGCTGTCCAGACATCACTGGGAAAATCAAACGGTGAAATCATCAACACACTGGTGACCGACATCGTCCAGAATAGCTATCAACGAGACGGGATTTTTATGAGTGATGCGTGTGGTGAAAGCATGCGGGCATTGCTTGAAGATAATGTTGCCAGAATCTATCAGTCGGAAAAAATCAAGCGTTATGAAGCCATGGCGCATAACGTCGTCGAGGGATTGTTTCAGGCGCTCCTGCCATGGACTCAGGATCCTGAACGGCTGTCTGCATCAAACAATCGCGTGTTGACCAGTTTTGGCCGGTTTATTGCCGAACGATATTCTGAACAGGAAGCACTGGGTGCACGCCAAGTCGTCGACTATATTGCCGGGATGACAGATTCGTTTGCGACAAAATGCTTTGAAGAGCTGTACTGGTTCTGATCGAATATTCATTGAAAGATGAGGAACAAGCCTATGAGTCATCACTTTCTTGCTATGATGCACCGCATGCGCTATATCAACCGCTGGGGACTCATGCGCAACACCCAACCGGAAAACATACAGGAACATTCGCTTCAGGTTGCCATGATCGCACATGCGCTGACGATAATCCGCAAAACACGATTCCCTGACTGCCAACCTCAACCAGATCTGGAGCAAGTCATTTTACTGGCCATGTATCACGATGCGGGAGAAATCCTGACCGGCGACATGCCAACTCCTGTCAAATATGCCAATCCGGCGATTCGCGATGCTTACAAAGCTGTTGAGTCGGTCGCTGCAGAGAAGTTGTTGTCACTGTTACCGGATGAAATGAAATCAGCTTACAGACCATTATTTTTACCCGATCTGTCGGATCCGAAAACCGCGTTGGCCATGCAGATTGTCAAAGCGTCAGATCGTATCGGTGCCTATATTAAATGTCTTGATGAAGCCAAGTCGGGCAACACCGAGTTTAGACAGGCAGAAGAATCGATTCGTGAAATGCTCAGGCAAATAGCGACAGAGATGCCTGAGGTCAACTGGTTTATGGATCATCTTCTCCCATCGTTTGCCTTGTCTCTGGATGAGCTCTCATGAATCTGATCAGACGTCCTAAAGGTATGGAACCAGCCGCTAATGATCCAACCGTCTATGAAAAAACATTTCTGCCGCCTTCAAAACCGAGCCTGATTGCGGCGTTGTTTTTAGTACTCCTGATCCTTGTGATATCGGGGTTATATGCGTTTGAACGCGCTGACATAAAGCGCAGTGTCCCGACAAACCAGGATCAGCAGCCCGATCTGACCATTGTCCAGGAAATCGTCGGCCGCGGCTCAGTGCTCCTTGGCCAGGATAAGCGGCCGGAAAGCTGGATCAAGCAGATTGGTGCGGGTATGACAGGGCTGGACGATTATCTTTTGCGTCTGTTTGTGTCGCCAGCCTATCTGATCCTGCAAGCAGATGATGAGCACTTCCTCCGCGATTTGTATTATGTCGTAACAGGGGGTCAACTGAACCGATCAACCGAACATTCGTTTCTCGATGATGCACTCATCCGTGATAACCGGCTTTTGATGATCAACGCCGTTTTAACGCAAGCCGGTTACGATGCCAATTTGCCGGTCGGTGCGTCTGGCAGTCGGCTGACATCTTTTTCCGTCAACGGAGAACTGCCGCAGACGGGTGCTGATGTAATCGGACAGATGGCTGTGAACATGACAGCTGAGACGACAGGTCCAGATGTCGCTTTTCGCCTTTATGTTGATGGCTCGATCCATCAGCGAGCGCTGTTGTCTGAGGCAACGGCAGCGGACACATCCACTTTGATCTGGGATACAGAAACGATGAGCCCGGGTAATTACGATCTGGCTGTCCTCGGTATTGGCGCAGACGGTCGCGGCAGATGGCTGCCGCTTGACTCGTTCCATGTCCCAATCGTCCAGCCGCTGCCGGCAGGATCTGTGCGAATGGCCAGTCAAACATCCTGGTTCAGGATCGAACCCTGGTCGGATGACACCATCCGGCTAAACATGCTTCAGG
>JAAYBY010000203.1 GCA_012729935.1 Clostridiaceae bacterium
ACCTCATTATGAAATTAAATGAAGTTGCCCAGGCAATCGGCAGCAAAATCAAGTTAAATGTCAAGGTGATGAACGAAGCCGTTCTGCCAGAGGGGTTTGAAGAAGCTTTTACACAGGCAGTAACTGACAAAAAAGAATCTTTCGATGTCACCGGCCAACAATACTTGCTGTTGCAGGCGGGCAAGATTTATCGCGTATTTACGGATGAAGATCTGGCCATCGCGTCATTTAATATCATGGACTTTGTCAATCCGGATGCGGAAGTTTCACTGGAACTGATCAAGCAGGCAGAGGTGGCCAAAGCACAAGGTCAACCGGCTGCTTTTGATATCGACGGCGTCAACTACGAAGTTGAACTTGATGCTGAAGGTGAACAGGCAGAGATTTTTCAGCTGAACGGATCAGAACGCAGCCAATATGCCGTATTGTCACGTTACGTTGTCAACCCGCTGTTTAGCGATGTTCATATTTCTCTGGCTTTTAAAGAGGCGGTCAAGGAAGCAATTGATCAGAATCAGAAAACGTTCCTTTTTAAGGAAACCAATCCAGGCACGGGAGTTGCCTTAGGTGTTGAAGAGGAAGAATTTTCGATTGAGCGGCAGAACCAGCAGTGGATTATCAAGAATGTGCAGCAGACACAGGTTGTTCTGGATTATGAGTACCCATCGAAAGAACACTTGATGGGAACAGATGCCAATGGTATGGACATCCTGACTCGCCTGATGTACGGTGGACGAATTTCTCTGATGATCGGATTCATCGTTGTTTTGATTGAAACGTTTATCGGTGTTATCCTGGGTGGTATTGCCGGTTATTTCGGTAAATGGATTGATAATCTGCTGATGCGTCTGGTCGATGTTTTTAATTCGATACCGTCGATTCCGATCATCATCATCATTGGTGCTGTCATGGATGGCATGCGTGTCGATCCGCAGGTGCGGATGATTTACCTGATGCTGATCCTTGGATTTCTTGGCTGGCCATCTATTGCCCGGCTGGTTCGCGGACAGATTCTGTCTTTGCGTGAACAGGAGTTTATGGTCGCGACGGAAGCGACCGGCCTATCGGTCAGCCGAAGAATATTCCGCCATCTGGTTCCCAATGTCATTCCGCAGCTGATCGTTATTTCGACGATGAGTCTGGGTGGTGTTATTTTGACGGAATCTACTTTAAGCTTCCTCGGTCTGGGTGTTAAGTTCCCATTTGCATCTTGGGGCAATATTATCAACGCGGTCAGTAATGTCCACGTGATGTCCAATTACTGGTTCGTCTGGATTCCGGCTGGCTTCCTGATTCTGATTACCGTACTTGGATTCAATTTTATCGGCGACGGATTAAGAGATGCTTTTGATCCGAAGATGAAACGTTAAGGATGAGTGTCGTGAACGAAGTAAAGAAAAATAAAAAAGATGTCAAGAAAGCAAATTACCTGTCGACCAGGCAGACGATGAATATCGCCCGTTACAATCGGAGGATTACTCGCGAGTTGGAAAAACGCAATAACCGCAAGCGGGTGGATGAGTCAGAGTATTTGACAGAAATGCATGACCCCAATAATGTTGTTGAATTTGATGATCTCCACACCTATTTTTTTACCGATACGGGCACCGTAAAAGCTGTCGACGGCGTGACTTTTGATATTCCGCAAGGCAAGACGGTCGGTGTTGTCGGAGAAAGCGGCTGCGGGAAATCGGTTACCAGCCTGTCTCTGATGCAGATTGTTCAGCGTCCGCTGGGTCAGATTGTCGGCGGCGAGATTCGCTTTAATACCGGTGAAAAAGTTTACGATATAGCGCGCGTTCCGATCGAGAAAATGCAAAATATTCGCGGTAATCATATCGCAATGATCTTTCAGGAGCCGATGACCAGTTTAAATCCGGTTTTCAGAATCGGTACGCAGTTGGATGAGAGCATCAAACTGCATAATCCGGACATGAGTAAAGAGGCAGTCAAAGCCCGCTCGATTGAAATGCTGGAGACAGTCAGTATCGCGAACAGCGCCGGGGTCTACCGCATGTATCCGCACGAATTGTCCGGCGGCATGCGTCAGCGTGTGATGATTGCGATGGCACTGGCCTGCAATCCCAGGCTGATTATCGCGGACGAGCCGACAACTGCTTTGGATGTGACGATCCAGGCTCAGATTCTTGATCTGTTGCGCGAACTGAAAGACCGGATCAACAGCAGTATTATGCTCATAACACACGATCTGGGCGTCATAGCGGAAATGGCCGATTATGTGGTCGTCATGTATGCCGGACGGATTGTTGAAAAGGGGACGGCACAGGAGATTTACGAACAACCGTCTCATCCGTATACGATTGGATTGATGGCTTCCAAGCCGTCGCCCAATAAGCGGGTCAAACGGTTGTACAGCATTCCCGGTAAAGTACCCAATCCGATTAATATGCCGGACTACTGCTATTTCAGAGATCGCTGCGAGAAACGGTTTGGTCCTTGTGACGGACCTTATCCACATGAAATAAAGCTTTCGCCGACTCATTCGGTCAACTGCTATCTCTACGATGACCAGATGGGGGGACAACAGAATGGCTGAGTTAAAGAATAATCGACACAATGGCGGAACATCGATTCAGCATGATGAAAAAAATCTGCTTGAAGTGAAGAAGCTGAAGAAATATTTTCCCATCAAAAGTGGTTTTTTCCAGCGCGTCACGGGTTATGTCAAAGCGGTTGACGGCATTTCATTTAACCTGCCGCGTGGTACGACGATGGGACTTGTTGGCGAATCCGGCTGCGGGAAAACGACTGTAGGCCGGACCATCCTGCGCTTGTATGAGCGGACCAGTGGTGAAGTTCTCTTTGACGGACAAGACATATTCAGCCTGGATAGTGCTGCATTGCGTGCCATGAGGCCAAAAATGCAGATTATTTTTCAGGATCCATATTCCAGTCTCTCACCCCGTTTGCCGATCGGGGAGATTATCGGAGAGGCAGTCAGAGAGCATGAGCTGGTACCGAAAGATGAATATGAAGATCACCTCGATACGATCATGAGCCGATGCGGTCTTCAGCCCTACCACAAAGATCGCTACCCGCATGAGTTTTCCGGCGGTCAGCGGCAGCGTATCTGTATCGCACGCGCTCTGGCCTTGAAACCTGAGTTCGTTGTCTGCGACGAGCCTGTATCAGCGTTGGATGTTTCAATCCAAGCCCAGATTATCAATTTGCTGATGGACCTGCAGGAGCAGTTTCATCTGACCTATTTGTTTATTTCTCACGATCTGTCTGTTGTTGAACACATTTCCAATATGATCGGTGTCATGTATCTGGGTAACCTGGTAGAGTATGGATCAAAGGTTGATATTTTTGCCAACCCGCTTCACCCCTATACGAAAGCACTGTTCAGTGCAATCCCGATACCGGAACCAGGAGCCAGGAGCAACCGGATTGTTCTGGAGGGAACGATACCATCTCCAGCAAATCCACCACCTGGCTGTAAGTTCCATACACGCTGTTCCTATTGTATGGATCGCTGCAAAGTTGAAGAACCGGAATCAAGAGAGTTGGAGCCGGGACATTTTGTGTCCTGCCATCTGTATGATCAGGAAAAAGAGATTAAATCTGGAACGTCAGAATAAACCGCAGCTGCCTGTTGACGACGGCCGAACCATAGCAGACATGGATGTTGACGGAATGCCCTGGATGAGCAAGCCTGCCGGGCTTGATTTGCGTAGACGAAAAAAGCGGGTGACTGAGCAGCCAGAGGAACAAAGAGATTATTTCGAATCACCACTGACCCAGCGCGAAACCCGCAGGATAATGGCCAGTTCAGTGATTGCAGCGCTGATTATCGGGCTCGTTTTTATCGTGATCATCGGACTGTTTATTCTTTTCGCTGTCAAAGTGTGGCTTCGTTGACAACCTTAATCCTTAATCGTTTAATCGTTTGACCGCAATCATTCTGGCATCGCTGGAATCAGTATGATATAATGACACAGCGACACAAGACGCCGTGTCTGATCTGCAGCCGATCGTTGGTCCTGTGCGATGCGGCCCGTGAACCCCGTCAGGTCCGGAAGGAAGCAGCGGTAAGCGGCCACCCGCAGGTGCCGCAGGGAAACCTGCGACGGTTGCA
>JAAYBY010000204.1 GCA_012729935.1 Clostridiaceae bacterium
CCACTGGATTCAGTTGTCTCCACGCAAACCCATTTTATTCTTAAGAAGTATAAGATGAATCATCTGTCCTTCATGGAGCATGACGAAGACTTTAGGGAGGCTGTTGTGCTATGAACTGGGATCAGATGATCTCTCGGGCTACTCAATCGATACCGCCTTCCGGCATTCGTCGTTTTTTCGATTTGGCTGCGGAAATGAAGGAAAGCGTCATCTCTTTGTCGATTGGCGAACCGGATTTTGTCACGCCCTGGAGTATCAGGGATGCCGGTATTTATTCGCTTGAGCAAGGTCACACACATTATTCGCCTAATGCAGGATACCTGAAGCTGCGGCAGGCGATTGCATTGTATATGAACGATCGATTTGACCTTCAGTACTGTGAAAAAAACGAGATGATTGTTACGGTCGGCGGCAGCGAAGCGATTGATCTCATGATTCGCGCCGTGATCAATCCCGGTGATGAGGTAATTATCTCTGAGCCTTGTTTTGTATCCTATAAGGCATGTGTCAGTCTGGCCAGCGGTGTTCCTGTTGTGATCAGCGGCCAACCTGATAACGGATTTAAAATAACGGCAGAGCAGCTCGACGCGGCTATGACCAACCGGACAAAGCTGGTTATTCTCGGATATCCGAGTAATCCGACCGGTGCTGTACTAGATCGGGATGAAGTAACAGCGATTGCAGATGTTATTAAAAAACATTCTATATTTGTATTGTCAGACGAACTTTACGCTGAATTGACTTATCCGCCGCACGAGCATTTTTCGATCGCTGCTGTACCGGGAATGAAAGACAGGACGGTCGTTGTCAACGGGTTTTCCAAAGCATTTGCCATGACCGGATGGCGTATTGGTTTTGCCTGTGGTCCGGCACCTCTGATTGCTGCTATGCATAAGATTCATCAGTACGCCATCATGTGTTCACCGTCCGTTGCCCAGGAAGCAGCCTGCGAGGCGCTTCAGGATGCACCGCGCCACATCGCAGCTATGCGCGATGCCTATGATCAACGCAGACGACTGGTTCTTCATGCCTGCCGCGAAGCGGGGTTGCCATGCTATGAACCGCGCGGTGCTTTCTATGTATTTCCGGACATTCGTCCGACCGGTCTGACATCCGCTTTGTTCTGTGAACGCTTTCTGCGTGAGGAAAAAGTCGCGATCGTTCCAGGTGAAGCGTTTGGCGATTGCGGTCAGGGGTTTGTGCGAATCAGTTACGCGACTTCAACGGATAATCTGCGTGAAGCGATGGTTCGGCTGAGGCGTTTTGTTAAAAGGAGTCAGATCCATGCTGGAATATGATGAACTGAGACAGAAATTAGGTGAACTTGAAACAGCCCTTGACGGGCTGCAAAAAGCACTTCATATCACGACGACTGAAAATGAAATTGCTGAGTTGGAGGCCCGGGCTCAGGAACCTGATTTCTGGAATGATGTAGATACGGCTCAACATATCCAGACCCGTATCCGGCATCTGCAAAAAAGAGTCGACCGGTTCAAAAAATTGAGACAGCAGCACGAAGACATTGAAGTGCTCTGTGAACTGGGCGATGAAGCTGAAGACCGTGATATTCTTGAAGAGGCACGGGCAGGTATTGACCATCTGTCTGAAGCGTTTGAGTCGATGCGCCTGGAAACATTGTTTACCGGCGATTACGATGAGAATAACGCTATTCTGACATTGCATGCCGGTGCAGGCGGCACAGAAGCGCAGGACTGGGCAGAAATGTTGTACCGCATGTATTTGCGTTGGGCTGAGAAGCATGGGTTTGAAGTCAAAGTGCTCGATTATCTTGATGGTGATGAAGCCGGACTAAAAAGCGCTTCGTTAATGGTCAGCGGAGATTTTGCTTATGGATATCTGAAATCTGAGATGGGTGTCCATCGACTCGTCCGGATATCCCCCTTTGATTCTTCAGGTCGGCGGCACACGTCATTTGCTTCGCTTGAGGTAATGCCTGAGCTTGACGATTCCATCGAAATTGACATTCGACCGGAGGATCTGCGCGTCGACACCTATCGCTCATCAGGAGCCGGCGGCCAGCATGTTAATAAGACAGAATCAGCGATCCGTCTCACACATCTGCCGACTGGTGTTGTGGTTGCCTGTCAGGCTGAGCGATCACAGATTCAGAACCGTGAAACGGCCATGAATATGCTTAAAGCTCGGTTGTTCGTGCTTGCCCGTGAAAA
>JAAYBY010000021.1 GCA_012729935.1 Clostridiaceae bacterium
AACACCAGCTATTGCTACAAGGCAAACCCCACAAATGCAGGAAAGCCCAGTATTACTGGACTTTCGGGCAAACAAAAAACCACCTGTCGACAAAATTTCTTTTATCAATAGATGGTATTTGATTTGTGCAGGTTAGGTACATAATTTTTGATACAATAACATGAAAAAACGTTGTAATTGCTAGTGTTTCATGATATGCTTTTGATATGAATGATTTAATTAGTAGATAAAATGCAAGAAAGGATGCAGTGATATGTCTGATACGAAGATAACGCCGGTTTATCATATTCCCAAGGTCAAGCAACACGCTTTTTCAAGAATCGGAATATATGCTCGAGTAAGTACACGATCAGCAGCGCAGCTCCACAGCATGGCTGCACAGGTATCGGAGCTAACACGTTTCGTCGCTGCCCGCCCGGACTGGCAGCTTGTTGATGTGTATATGGACTTTGAAAGTGCCTCCGGTTCAAAAACACGTGAAGAATATGCGCGGATGATCGATGATGCCGCTAATCACAAATTGGACATCATCATAACCAAGAGCGTACAGCGCTTCGGTAGAAATACCGAGGAAACACTGATAACGATGCGATCACTCTTGGAATCGGGTGTTATTATCTACTTTCAGATTGAAGGGTATTCATCGAATATGCCGGAAGCGGAACTGCAGACATCATTGCGTACCGCTTTAGCTTCCGCAGATAACGCCTCCAGAAGGGAGGAACGTTTGTGGGGCGTGCAGCGCAGAATTGAAGATGGAACCTCAGAACTGTACAAGCGCCCATGCTATGGCTACAAGAAGAATAAAGACGGCATACTGATGATCGATCCTGAGCGGGCTCAGATCGTCAAAGACATTTATGCATGGTACCTGTCTGGAATGAGCATTTCTGGCATTAAGCGGGAACTTGAGTCGAAGCAAATCTTGTCACCCAGCGGCAAGCCTTCGTGGCCGGTTCGCACAATTGATATGATGCTTAGTAATGAAAAGTATACCGGGAAGATCCTCTTGTTCAAAACGGTAATGATCAATTATCCATATAGCGTGAGGGTTCAAAATAGCAACGCCGCCGTAAAAGAGCAATACTGTATGAGCAACGGGGTTGATGAAATCATTGATAAAGAAACTTTTGCAGCTGTCCAAGAAGAAAAGAATCGTCGCTCGACATATGAAGTAACGGAAGATGGAAAAAAACGGAAGAGCAAGAAATACAGTTCCAAGCACACCGAGCATCAGAGTGGTTCTTGATATTATCTATTCTAGTTTCTATATTTTATCATTTCAGTAGATAATATATAGTTTTCGATTTTGTATATTACAACGCCAAATACTCTGTAATCTGAGAAAATAGTTCATGATTGTATGTTCTCTTTGTTTCTCATATGCGGCTTATGTAGTTCGTATAGAGCAGGAGGGTAAACCAAAGTGTAATATAAACTGGATGAATTTACCGTCCTGATCCGTTAATATGTTATCAGCATTACCAAAGGATTCTGGAGGTGCTTCAAATGAAGCGAATCATGATTTTTTTACTCATTCTGATCTGCACGGCTCTCCCTGCACAGGCAGAAGACACTCCTGATCAAGCCGTTCTTACGCTTATTCAGGCAGAGTACCCCAACTGCACCATCGGTCAGGCTGACCAGTGGGGAGATACTGCCGCCGTTGCTTTGGAGCACGACGGAAAGAAGATTCTCTGCATCATGGAGAGTCAGAATGGTCAATGGCGCATGACGGTGAACAGCAGCACCATTCTGCTCCCGGATGAAGATCTGCCAACTTCCTTGTATCTGGACACCGACGAAACGCTTTTCTGGACATATCTCGGCCTCAACGACTGCAGTTTTCATTTCCATGCAGCACGCGAACAGGATGGCTATTGGTATTTCAAGGATGAAATCATGCAGCAGCAAGTGGAGCTGGATGAAACCGCTCGAGGTATCCGTGAGACGATGATGACCTGGTCAGATCGGTTGGGTAGCTGCCTGATCGTGACGGAGAGCGAGCAGGATGAAAATGAAAACCTGATTTATCAAAAAGAGCCGCTGTACTTCCCGGCAGCATGGCTGATGGAGAAGACGGACTTGCGGTTCTTTAACATCTGTGAGTTGCCCTTTCTGATGGAGATTGAGTATCCCGGACAATGGCCGGAATACACTTATCTGCAAGCGGCGGCGGCTCAGCTGATGCCCAGCTATACCTATCGGGACGGCGCCATGTCCGGCAATACCCTGCAATTCCTGATGGACAAGCCCGACGGCACAAGAGTGCTGGCGGTGTATGATTTGACCGGCCAAAGGGAAATGACAGAAAGCTCCGCTCTGCCCAAGGATACTTACTATGGTGTAGAGAACTTCACTACCAGCCTGGGCGTCAATGGGCTGTGCGTCACCATCGAAAATTACGGTACAAATGGCGTTACTTATCTGGATGGATATATGAACCGTGCTGAATCTCTCCGTATTGGCCCCATGGTCGTTGGTGGCAATGAAGGCTATGATCACCTGCTGTACTTTGGCAAACATCCCTGGCGGGACATCCGTTATATCAACTGGAACAGCTTACCCATCAATCGAGAGGAAGCAGCCAAAGCCATGGATACCTCCGGATATGCGCTTGTGGATAATCCCGACCCCAAGGATCGGCTGCATCTGCGGGAAAGACCCGACCGGGAAAGCAAATCAGTTGGCAAGTATTATTCCGGCACGCCCGTTGTCATCCATGGAATCCGGGGAGATTGGGCGGAGGTGACGGTGCTGGACAGCGGATTTGTGCAGACGGGCTACATGATGAAAAAGTATCTGGATTTTTCAGGCCGGCTGGTGATTGATCTAGATATCATGCCCGACTGGCATTTCAGGAGTGGTGCTATACTGTATGGCTGGACTGATGAGAATTCCTATCGTCAGCCGGTTATCAGTCAGTATGAATGGAAGGTTGTTGGCATCATCGGTGATGATTGGGTTCATGTCTGGAACCCCTGGACGGGAGAAGCCGGATTCGCCCGTGTGGCTGATGAAATGCCGGGGAATGGCTGATAACAATTGCTAATATTGTGAAGCATGAAAATAACTTTACAGCAAAACAGTTCCCATTAACACAAACAGGGAGCATGGGTACTCTGTAATCTTAGGAAATAGTTCATGATTGTATGTTCTCTTTGTTTCTCATATGCGGCATTATGTAGTTCGTATAGGGCGGGAGGGTAAACCTGTTCCGAAGAAAAAATGTCGCCGATGGCGGCAAAAAAACGCTGCCAGGCGGAATATTTTACCCTCCTTGCTGTATAACAAAAGCCCGGAAGCCTTGTATTTCAAAGACTTCCGGGCTTGTTGTGACAAAAAGAATACCACGTAAGATTGTATCAAATCCTACGTGGTGTTGTGGCTAAAGGGGTAAGTTGTGATACAAGGGACGGATGCAGGATTGGGTGGGTGCAAATCACTGCATGCATTCCA
>JAAYBY010000205.1 GCA_012729935.1 Clostridiaceae bacterium
AGCAGATTTTGCCGGGGGTTAAATCATTTGTCGAGTTTTTACAGAAGGAGAATAAGCGGTTCTTGTTTTTAACAAACAGCAGTGAGCGTTCACCGCGTGAATTACGCTTGAAACTTCTCAATATGGGACTTGATGTTGAAGAAGAACATTTCTACACCAGCGCATTGGCAACCGCTGATTTTATTGCGTCGCAGTCACCGAACTCCACTGCATACGTGATCGGACAATCTGGTCTGCAAAACGCACTTTATGAAGTCGGCGTGACATTCAGTGATGTAGATCCGGAATATGTCATCGTTGGCGAAACAAACAACTACGGCTATGATGCCATTCAGAAGGCAGTCAATCTTGTGCTTGGCGGTTCGAAACTGATCGGAACCAATCCTGATATCAGCGGTCCATTTGAACATGGCATTTCACCAGCCTGCAAAGCGCTGGTCGCACCGATTGAGATTGTAACCGGCAAGAATGCCTATTTCATCGGCAAACCCAACCCGCTGATGATGCGAACAGGTGTCAAGATATTAAATTGCAAACGTGAAGAGACAGTCATTATCGGTGATCGGATGGATACTGATATTGTGGCGGGTATTGAATCGGAAATCGACACCGTCCTGGTTTTGTCGGGTGTCACTGATCTTGATACGATCAATCAGTTCCCTTATAGACCACGGTATGTTCTAAACGGCGTCGGAGAAATTATCACGCGCGCAGATGGCGATCCCGGTATTGCATTTTAATCAATGCGTCCGAAAGATATGCGGCAGCTTCAGGATACTGAATTCTGAAGCTGCCCTTTTAATACCTTGAGTTCACGTGGAGTCAGATACCGCCAGTCGCCGGGTCTCATGGAATCGATCGTCAAATGCATGATTCTGACCCGGATGAGTCTTTTTACAGTGTAGCCGCACGCTTCACACATCCGTCGGATCTGTCGATTCAGACCCTGTGTCAAGATGATTCGGAAAACCGTATCCTGCTCACGCCAGATTTTACAGGGTCGTGTCACTGTATTCAAAATAGGAACACCGGAGGCCATCTGTTCAAGAAAGGTCTGAGTAACCGGTTTGTCAACCGTGACACGGTATTCTTTTTCATGTTTATTGTGTTGGCGAAGCATCCGATTGACAATTGAACCGTCATTTGTCAGCAAAATCAAACCCTCAGAATCCCGGTCAAGCCGGCCGACGGGGAAAATCCGCTCCTCAAACCCAAGGTAATCTACAATGTTGTCCCTGCGTCGTGGATCAGTCGTACAGGTAATACCGACCGGCTTGTAAAGAAGTACATATATATTGTTTTCAAGCGTGACAACCGGTTGGCCGTTGACTTTAACGATCTGGCCGTTTTGCACACGGCTGCCAATTTCAGCCTTCTGATCATCAATGGTGACGACTCCGCTGGCAATCAGGCCATCTGCCTGCCTGCGGCTGCAAAAACCGGCGGCAGATAAATACCGGTTGATACGAACCCCCTGGCTGTTGTCAGGTACCGGCATCAGAAAAACAAGGGTTCATCAGCACCCTGAAAAGCTGCTGCCAGTTGTACATGGCCGCTCTGATTGACCGTGATGATCGAAAGATCCGGAAAGCGACTTTCCAGATCGGAAATAAATACGCTGTGTCCCGGTTCTGGTGGTTCACCGACAATCACAGCTTGAATGGGGTTGTTTTCGATATAGTGGGCGATCGCCTCAGATGCACTGTTATGGAATAAAATGATCATTTCGGCCTCAAGCTGCTTGGCAACTTGGTAGAGGTATTCCATTTCATCGCTGGCAAACCATTCTTCAGAACCTCGCTGACGAACGCTGATAACCTTTAGGGAAGTTTTGAGAAGGGTGGCAAGATGACTGCCGGTTCGAATCAATCGACTGCATGTTTCCTGATCCGTCACACAGACAAGAACCATTTGATTACATCCTTTCTGTTGACCTTTGCCTTTGATTCTTTCAATAACAGTCTACCTGTGATTTGTGAAGAGACTATGACAGCACGGCAACAATATCTGGTCAAGGGTCACAAGAGTCTACACGATCAGCATGGAAATTCTGTGATGATTAAGTTTTATCAGCTTGATACCGACTTAAGGAAAACGTGAACGCTGCACCTTGCTGAGGATTGCTTTCCACGGTGATTGTCTGGTTCATTTTTTGCAGGATTTCCTGGGCGATTGACAGGCCGAGGCCTGTGCCGGTCTGATGATGTGCTTTATCTGCCTTATAGAACCGGTCAAAAACGTGGTTGATGTCTGATGGATCAATTCCAATACCCGTGTCGCGAATGGTGATGAACACCGATGAGTCATCCCATTGACTGTCAACCGTTATCAGCCCGCCTTTTGGTGTGAATTTGATCGCATTATCCAGGAGAATAATCAACACCTGCTCGATTCTGTCCGGGTCGGCATAAACAAGCGGGCAGCGTTCAATGGCATCAGAAAATTGCAGTTTCAGTCCTTTTTCCTCCGCCTGAGGCGTATATTTGATAGACAGATCACGAAGCATATTGGACAGTCTGAATGATTCCAGCTGAATGGGCAGCGCGTTAGCTTGCAGTCTTGACAATTCCAGCATGTCGTCAATCAACCTTGAGAGACGTATGATTTCCCGAAGCAGAATATTGAAATAGCGCTGCCGGTCAGCTTCCTGCGAGACCATGCCGTCATTAAGAGGTTCAACAAGTGCGCGCATGGCTGTCAACGGGCTGCGCAGTTCGTGGGAAATATTGGCAACGTAATCTCTTCTGGTCTGTTCCAGACGAACAGCCTCGGTACTGTCGTGCAATAACGCAACGCCACCGACAATCAGCTCATTCTCATCAGATAGTGGAGAAACCTGGACACGAATCACTCTATTCTGAATATCCAGCATCAGTGTTATCGGTCGGCCGGACTTAATCGCTTCGTCAAAAGCCTTGGCCAACGGTTGATTGATCTGATGAATATCTGTTGAGATTTGAGGTTCAATCAACCCGATCAGAGCACAAGCCATCTGATTCATTTGGGTGCTTTTACCGTCAGAATCGACCGCGATCAACCCATCCTTCATGCCGTCTATGATTTGCTTCAGGCGATTTTTCTCCAGGACGAGATCTGAGATTGTTTTTGACAGGCTTTGAGCCAGGTGATTCATCGTCATGGCAAGTTCACCGATCTCGCCCTTTTGACGTACATCAGCGCGCAGCGAAAACTGTCCATCAGCCATAGCCATTGCGACATTTCGTGTTTGTCGAAGCGGTCTGATCAATTTTGCGGTGGCCAGATAGACGGGTATGATCATCAGCGCAAAAACGAACAGGGAAGAGGCCAGCAAGGCAATATTCATGCTGTTTAAACCAGCATTCAACTCTGTAAGCGGTTGAACGAAAAAAACGGCACCAATAACAGGATTCTGATTGCTTAATCCCAGGTAAACAGGAACACCGATGTATAGCATTTCATCAGTTTGTGCTGATTTCAGCTGACCTGTGAACCAAAGGGATGAATAGGATCCGGAAAGCAGCTTATCCATGCGGCTGTCAATCTGTTCCAGAATCTCAGATTCTGAAGATGTAAAGGCTTCCGGTAAGGCTGTGTTAAGAAACTTACCGCTCAAGCCGTCAACCACAAAAATCCAGGCATCGAACAGATCCAGCGAAGACGTAATCAGCTCGTTAAAATAGGAGTCATTCCGAAAATAGTTTCGAGAGGCAAGCTGAGCGACTGATTCAGCTTTCGGCAGCAATTCATTGACTTTTATTTCCGTGAGAACGGAGCGCGCAACAAAACTGTAGATTATGGCGGTTAATAAAGTCCATAACAGCAAAGCCAATAGGAGCAACGCAAGCATTCGACGAAAAAAAATGCTTCTTAGCATTCAGCGGAAGACCTCAAACTTGTAACCAACACCATACACAGTCATCAAACCCCACCCGGCGTTTTCTTTGGCGATTTTCTGACGAATGCGTTTGATATGGGTGTCGACGGTTCGGGTATCACCAAAATAGTCATACCCCCAGACTTTAGACAAGATTTGTTCGCGATCCATAACCTGACCGACATGCGAAGCAAGCAAATAGAGTATTTCAACTTCTTTAGGCGTACAGGCGATAACGGTGTCATCAACCTTTATTTGATAATTGTCAATGTTGATCTCAAGACCGTCAAAACGCAGAATTGAACGGCCTTGCTGCGTTTTTTCTCCCAGACGACGCAATACAGCCTTGATACGTGCAATGACTTCACGAGGGCTAAACGGCTTGACAATATAGTCATCCGCACCAAGTTCAAGGCCGAGAACGCGATCGATTTCTTCACCTTTGGCAGTCAGCATGATAATGGGCACGGAACTGAAACGTCTGATTTCGCGGCACACGTCTGTTCCCGATATTTTCGGCATCATCAGGTCGAGAATGATCAGATCCGGCTGAACGGATTCATTCATGGAAAGTGCCTGTTCACCATCGTAGGCCGAGCTGAAATCAAAACGCTCTGCCTTTAAATAAAGACCCAGAGATTCATGAATGACAGGATCATCATCACAGATTAGTATGTGTGGGGTTTTTCCCATGCTTTTCACCAACCTTCCATGCACCGGTCAGAAGACCTGGATCAATCAGTATGATCAGTATTATAACGCAAACTTCAGCGTTCGTGGCAAAATGACACGATTGTTCAGGTTTTGTTAAGCATTATGCTATAATAAGTCCCGAAAATAAGTGTTAGGAGCGAACTATGTATTGTTCTGACCGATGGCAGTCCTATGAGCTGATTGATGCCGGCGATGGAGAAAAGCTGGAACGATGGAACGGCTATCTGATCCAGCGGCCGGACCCTCAGGCTGTCTGGCCACATGATCCGTGGCCCAGACCGGACGCTGTCTATCTGCGAAGCAAAAGCGGTGGTGGATCCTGGCGTGTCAACAAACAGCCTCCGAACAATTGGCATATTCGCTATGACAGCACGGCCGGACCTCTGGTCTTCGGCTTAAACCTGATGGGATTCAAACATACCGGGTTGTTTCCGGAACAAGCTGCCAACTGGGAGTTCGCTATTGACTGCATCAGGAAGGCATTGCTTGACGGACGTCAACCGAGGATTCTCAATTTGTTTGCCTATACAGGTGCAGCCAGTCTGGCCTGTGCAGCAGCTGGTGCTGCAGAAGTTCTTCATCTTGATGCGTCAAAAGGAATGAACAACCGTGCTCGTGATAATATTGAACGCTCTGGACTGACCGGCAAAAATATCCGCCTGATCTGTGACGATGCGAAAAAATTCGTTGAACGGGAAATCAGGAGAGGACGGACGTATGATGGTATCATCATGGATCCGCCTGCATACGGGCGGGGACCCTCGGGTGAATTGTGGACGCTGGAGGAAAGTCTTTTTGAACTTGTGACCCTGAGTGCCCGTCTCCTGTCAGATAAGCCGCTCTTTTTTATTTTAAACACCTACGCTTCAGCCTTGACGCCAACCGTTCTAGCCAATATTCTCAATCTTGTTCTTGCGTCGGAGAAGGGCGGACAAGCTGAAGCAGATGAACTCTGCCTGCTGACAACAGCCCGTTCACTGATCTTACCCTGTGGTGCAACTGGACGGTGGCGTGTGTGACACAGCCTGACAACCCGTCGAATGTGCCCGATATTATATACGAAGACAATCACATCCTGGTTGCAGTCAAAAAACCGGGCGTGCTTTCGCAGTCGACAGGCGACAATACACCGGATATGCTGACGCTGCTTAAAGCTTACATCCAAAAGCGTTATGAAAAACCGGGAAAAGTTTTTTTGGGGCTGGTTCATCGATTGGATCAACCGGTCGGCGGAATTATGGTATTTGCGCGGACGTCAAAAGCCGCTTCACGATTAAGTGAACAAATCAGAAACCGACAGCTTGAGCGGTACTATCTGGCAGTGGTGGAAGGATCGTTGACACCCGCCCGGGCAATATTGTCCGATTATCTCGAGAAACAACCTTCCGGTCATGTTGCCGTTCAGTCTGATGGAACGGGGAAACATGCATTGCTGGCCTACCAGACACTTCAGATCGCTTCTGACGAGTCGAAAACGTTGGTTTGTGTTCGTCTCGGAACAGGACGTCCGCATCAGATCCGTGTACAGTTTGCATCACGTCATCATCCGATTATCGGTGATCGTCGATATGGACCACGTCTTTATGTTCAATCTGCAAATGTACCGGCACTGTATGCCTGCGGGCTGACACTCATCCATCCGACTCGAAAGGAACAGCTGACATTCTTTTCACAACCGCTGAAAATCCTGCCTTGGAGTCAATTCAGCTTGCCTGACGCCTCTACATTCCAGATGGTTATTCAGTCTTTATTAAATCAGGATCTGTGTGTTTAAATAATCATTATCATGTTATAATGGATATCAAATAAGGCTCCGCTGGGAGCCTGTCAAGATCAAATTTGGCTTTAGGCCATCAACAAAAGGAGGACAACATGCCACAATTAAAAGGAACAGAGACAGTTAAGAATTTGATGAAGGCCTTCGCAGGTGAGTCTCAAGCGAGAAACCGGTATACCTATTTTGCCTCAATCGCGAATAAAGAAGGGTACCGGCAGATTGAAGCTATTTTTCAGGAAACAGCTGACAATGAAAAAGAACATGCCAAGCTCTTTTACAAGCATATTGCTGCTGGAATGGACGGGTCAAAAACAGGTATCCCGATTGAAATCACGGCTGAATATCCCGTTGCATACGGCAACACCCATCAGAATCTGATTGCCGCTGCTGCCGGTGAGCATGAAGAGTGGGCAGACCTGTATTCGTCCTTTGCCGATACAGCTGAGCAGGAAGGCTTAAAAGAGATTGCCAACACATTCCGTTATGTCGCAGAAGTTGAGAAACGTCATGAAACACGTTATTTAAAACTGGCTGAGAACATTGAAAAAGATCGTGTTTTCAAAAGAGACGAGACACTCTTATGGAAATGCCGTAATTGCGGATACATTCATGAAGGCGCAGAGGCACCTGATATTTGCCCGGCCTGTAAACATCCACAGGCGCATTTTGAGCTGTTCTGCGAAACGTACTAAAATCGATAACGTCTATGTTAAGAAAGAGGCTGTTTTCAGCCTCTTTCTTTATGTTGTCACTTTGGCAACAATTTCGCCCGTCTGCTTGTAGATACAATTAGGCGGGATCAGGCCGCGAACCATGGTCAACGGATAAACTTGTGTGTTCCGGCCGATGATCGAACCGGGATTCAGCACACTGTTACAACCGATTTCGGCACCGTCTCCGATCAATGCACCTAGTTTTTTCAAACCTGTTTCAACTCGGTCTGTACCAAGTCGAAGGATAACCTGACTTCTGTCACCCTTGACGTTTGAGGTGATTGCTCCGGCGCCCATATGGGCCTGATAGCCGAGGATGGAGTCACCGACATAGTTATAGTGCGGTACCTGAACGCGGTTAAATAAAATAACATTTTTTAGTTCTGTTGAATTGCCGACAACAGCATGATCGCCAACCAGCGCATTGGTGCGTATATAGGCACCCGGTCGGATATCTGTTTCATGGCCGATGATGGCAGGACCGCCGATACAGGCGGTAGCAGCAATCTTACAGTCTTTGGCAACCCAGACATCCTCAGACAGCTGTTCATAATCTTCCTTGGGGAGTTGGGGACCCAGTTCAAGGATCAAATCGTGAATACGACTTAATGCTGCCCACGGGAAGACGAGCTCTCGAAGAAGAGGGCCCGCCTGGGATTGCGTCAGATCGAACAGCTCCCAGCTTTTAATCGGATAATTCGTCATAGAAACACCTCCGAATGCCTGTCTTGGTTCATCAATCATATTTCTTCTGACAGGTTTATTATACGGCGTCATGGCGAGGGCTTCAAGTTAGCATATTCAACAATCCGGCTGAGATGGGAATAAATAATAAAGCCCCTGAAAGCCAGAACTCCCAGAGGCCTCTGTGGTCGAGGTGAAGGGACTTGAACCCCCGACATCCTGCTCCCAAAGCAGGCGCGCTAGCCAACTGCGCTACACCTCGCCGCGCTCCACGATTATAAACGAAGAAGAGACTGAAAGCAACACCCGGCAGCAGAACTGTTGTTGTATCACGCGCTGCCGGCGAACCTGATCACTGCAGAACACAATAGGTCCGGGTCAAATATTCGTCTTGCAGATTAATTTATGACAGCGTATCATGATCCTTAATATGCAATTCAAAATGATCAGACTGGAGGGTTCTATGAATAAGCAATTAAACATTGGATGGGCTCAGGTGGATATCACACCAGATCGACCGGTCTTTGTTGCCGGACAAATGTATC
>JAAYBY010000206.1 GCA_012729935.1 Clostridiaceae bacterium
GGAACCGGCTGCATCCATGATTCCTTTTTCAACTGCTGGTAGCAGGTCTTCAAACATCCTCATCACCTGAAAACATCATAGCAGAAATCAGGAAGGTTGTAAAAATGAATTGACGCAATCCGTGCAGGCGATCAGATCAGTTCTGAACCGAAAAAACCAGCCAGCTAGCCGCTGTTTTGATCTTCGTTGATGACAGACAGGCGCAGTCTGCAGGTCTCTATCGCAGATGACAACCGATCAGCCTGTTCAAGTGACAGATCCAGACAGAGAAGCGGAGAACGGATTGACGATGCAGTACTTCCGTCCCCCGAAACAGGATTCATGACTTTCATAATCCTGACTGACTGCATCACATCAGTCGCGGTATCAGGTGAACTGCTTTTCGGAATGAGATATAAATCAATCAGACTTCCATCTGCCAGCCAGAATCCATTGGCATCAGCCGGATCGAGTGCAATGGTCATTAACCGGCGCCCAGCTGCTGCATTCGGATATAAAATACCATCCGGATATTTCGATACGTGTCGGTGAAGCAGCAATTCACCCGGCGACAGTTCGGTCAAAGAGAACATTTGATCCGCATCCATGAAACTGGTTATCCAACCATCATCGGGCTGATTGATCCGCACATCGATCATTGTCAGATGTGCGGTGCTGATTCGTTGTCCGGCTTGTATCGGCTGATTGACCATAACGACCGATGTTGTTTGATCGTGCGATCTCGTCCGACCTGCATACCAGGACAAACTGACCAGAACCAGTGTAACCAGTAAAGTTAGAGTGATTTGCTTTGACCGTTTCATGTTCTCAATCCTCCTGATCAGTCAATCAGTATTTCGACGGCATGTGTGATCAAAATATGGCCGCCTGATGCTCTATCAAGTCTCGCCTCCAATATGGCGATCGGCTGATAGGATGGCTGTCTGTCACCCATCCAATGATCCGGGTCAAACGACAGGATGCGTTCATCCAGAATCAGTGACTCCATGTACAGACGGCCGCGAAGCATTGACGGCAGATGTGCTTCAAACAGCTGACCGATCAGCCGTCTGGCGGTCAAAGGACTGATTCTGGCCTGCCCGGATGATAACGACGACAGATCAACCGCTTGTTCAACTGCCGGCAGTATCTGCTGTACATAGTGATGCGAACGCTGAACCAGGCACCATTCAAACAGGGCATTGAACAGCTGCACACCAAACGGCACCAGAACCAGCACCAGACAGAAAATCAGAACTAAACCGGTTCCGATGGATCCTAATCGATTATTTTGAACATGCGACACACCAGTGTCGCTTCGTATCTGTAAAGCCACGATTGATCCTCCATTCCGAGCGACGGCGTCATCTGGTAACCGGGACGTGTGGCGTTGACCAGCAAAGACATTGACTCACCGTAGTCACCACGATCTGTCGCAGAAATGCTTATATCGAGAAATCCACGATTCATGAGCTGCTGACATAATGCGTCCGCGTCATCACTGATCAGACCGCCGTTTTGATCCATTTTCTGTACATACTGATGACAGATTGCATCAAATTCAATACGCGAGAAGAAGGGCAGACCGCAAAGCAGTAATTGCATAAAGACGGCTGTTAAGATGATTAGGCTGAGAACACTGATCAGCAGTTTATCAATCACGGTTAACACCTGCCTTTCTGACTGTTTCGTTGCCCTTTGACCGATCTGCCCCACTATGCTGACTGTTGATTACGTGGCGGTAAACAATTCTGAAGCCATATCGTTCCACCAGCTGGTAAGATTGAGAATGAGTTCCTCTGCGAAGGATCTAAGCCCGGGTATCACAACGACGACAGCGATGATAATGCCAGCTGCGATGCCGATCACCTCGTTTA
>JAAYBY010000207.1 GCA_012729935.1 Clostridiaceae bacterium
GGTACCTATCTGGAAACACCAGCTCACCATTTCGGTAATGACAAAAGTTTTTTGCTGATTGATGTACCAGTCGAAAAAATAGTTGATGTCCCCTGTGTTGTCTTGAACCTGGGTCTCTGGGACATGGATCCCGGGAAGGGACGCCGTGGGATAACAGTCGCAGACCTTGAAGCATGCTTTAATGCCAAGGACATCCGGGAGGGAGACGCAATCCTCATCGGAACCGGCTGGGGACGTTACTGGTTCCATCCTGATAACCTTAAATATGCTCCGTTTCTCAAAAAAGAAGCGATGGACTGGCTGCTGGCCAAGAAACCCTGGATTCTCGGCAGTGATTCAGCCAGATGGGAAAACCTGGAGAAGCCGGAAGGTATCTTTAAAGATTTCTATGCGGAAGATCGTTTGATGGCCGGCCCGTTTGTCAACCTGGAAGCCTGTACTGCTGCCCGTAGTAAATTAACCATACTGCCGCTCAAATTTCCGAAAACCAGTACGGTTCCGGCAAGGGCAATCATTATTGAAGAGGATTAAGCTGATCGATTTTCGTCCGATTCCAATGATTGCACATAAGCTTGACAAACAAGTAGTGCGCTTTCATAATAATAGATAATTTAATCAATGAAATATCCCATTTTTTCCGATCGCTTAAATATCGTTTTAAGGTGCCAGTCACTTTAAATAGAGGGTAATGAATCATAAGAAGGAGGACCACACATGAGTAAGTTAACGAAACTTCTAAGTGTTCTTCTTGTTCTCACGCTGCTGACGTTCACTGTCGCCGGGTGCCAGCAAGAAGAAGAAGAAAAGACCTCATTAACCATCGCCATAAACGGCGATATCGACAATTTCGACCCTTTTACCCAGCAATTAAATCTGTATATCCGACTGATTGCCAACAACTGTATGGAACCACTGTTCTACCTGAATGGTGACATGGAGTACGAGATGGCACTGGCGACGGAATACGAGCAGATCGATGAGCTGAACTACACATTCAAGCTTCGTGAAGGTGTGAAATTCCACAACGGTGAAGCCTTTACAGCAGATGATGTGAAGTACACCATTGAATACGCGATGGATGAGGCAAACGCATCTTACCGCGCTACGTATTTTTCGACCGTTGAGTCCATCGAATGTCCCGATGACTACACCGTTAACATCAAACTGACAGACCCCACGCCAGCCTTCCTTGACGCGATCGCAGCACAGGTAATCGTCTGCAAGAGTGTGGATGCTGCAACATTTGAGACCAAACCGATCGGAACCGGTGCGTTTAAATTTGTCAGCTGGACGCCCAATGACAACATTACGTTTGAGAAATATGCCGACTACTGGGATGTCGCCAAGGTTAAAGTAGACCAGCTGATCCTCAAACCGTTTGCCGACCAGTCCGTTTCGATGACCAACCTGGAAGCAGGTTCGATTGATATGATTTATGAGCTGCAGCCGGTCAATACGGCAACTGTCAGCGGCAAAGACAACCAGAAAATCATTCAGCCTGCAACGTCCAACTCGATGACCGTCTATGAAATCGGCCGACATAATTTTGAGCCTTTCTCTGATCCGGACGTTTTGAATGCGATGTTCATGGCATTTGACAAAGAAACAATTGCCCAGGAAGTTTACTATGGTAACGCAAAGGCTGCCAAGAGTGTTTTCCCTGAAGGCGCGAAATTCTACAAAGCTGTTGATGACATCACCTTCGATCCGGCCGCGGCCGCTAGCCTCCTGGCTGGCACCGATTATGCTGACGGCTTTGAATTTGATCTGTTGATTCTCAGCGGTGACACAGCCAATGAGCAGATTGCTACAATCTGGCAGGCTGAACTGGCCAAATTGAACATCAAGATGAATCTCAAAGTATCCGAACTGTCTGTCTGGCTGGATGCTTATCTGGGCAGGACCTATGACTTGATCGCCAATGCCTATTCCATGGTTGGATCGGATCCGGCGACCTGCTGTGCCCAGATCATCGCTCCGTTACTGGACCACCAGGCTGCTGATATCCCTGATCTCGGTACCTTGATTGAAACAGGCAAAGGCAGTGCTGACGAAGCAGTCCGTAATGACGCCTATAGCAAAATCCAGGATCTGCTGATACAGTATAAACCTGTCTACTTTACGATGGTGACCAATCCGCTGTTTGCTGCAAAAGAGAACTTGAATGGAATTGAAGTCAATGGTATGGGCCACCTGATCTTGAAAGCTGCTAATTTTTCCTGACTAACAGCCCGCATTGTACTCAATCAACTGTGATTGTCCTGTCAATGGTGCCGGCGGCTGTCAACCACCGGCACCATTTATTATTTTCAGTGACAACGAAAGAACCATTCGAGGTGGTGAAAAAACATGCAGCAATCATCTATACCCAAATACCTGCTCAAACGCCTGCTGATGGCGATATTCGTCTTGCTGCTGGTTACGATCATTGTATTTGGTGCTGTTCGACTGGCTCCAGGCGATCCTGTCCAGGCAAAGATCGGACCCTATGGTGATTATTCCGAAGAGAATATAGCCAGAGTTCGTGCAGAACTGGGTCTGGACAAGCCCTTCGTCGTACAATACTTGATCTGGGTTCGGGATGGACTCAGGTTTGATTTCGGTGTATCTCTGCGGAATGGTGCACCTGTCGGGCAGCTGATTATGCAGAAGATACCGGTTAGTCTTGAGTTAATCGTTCTCTCCATGCTCATCGCAATCCTGATCAGTATCCCGCTGGGCGTCTTTTCTGCCATTAAAAAAGGCACCGTTTTTGATCAGATCGTCAGTGTCACTTCAACCGGCTTCCTAGCCATACCATCTTTCAGTCTTGGTTTGCTGCTGATGATCGTGTTTGCCGTCCAATTGAAGTGGCTGCCGCCGAACGGATATGTCGCTTTTCGCGACAATCCGCTGATGAACCTGCGGTACATCCTGATGCCGGCGATAACACTTGCGATGTTGGAGCAGGCTTCGCTGACACGTTATATCCGTTCAGAGACAATTGAGATCATCAATTCAAACTATGTACGAACGGCCAAAGCCAAAGGGCTGTCACCCAAAATGGTTTATTTCAAGCACGCCTTTAAAAATGTACTGGTCACCGTCATCACCTTGATCGGCATGCGGTTTGCTCAACTGATTGGTGGTACAGTTATTGTTGAGCAGCTGTTTGGCTGGTCAGGTCTGGGCTGGTTTTTATATCAGTCAATCGTCAACCGCGATTATCCGGCTGTCCAGGCGACCGTTCTGCTGGTTGCCGTAGCCTTTATTTTCCTGAATATGCTGGTGGATGTCATGTATACCGTGATTGATCCGCGCATTAAACTGAGTTAGGAGGGCTGCTTGATGAAGAAAAAAACGATCCGCTTCACAACCATTTTTGCCTTGACGATTGTCAGCGCAGCCATCCTGATGGCGCTTTTCCCGTCGCTATTTACGCAGTACGATCCGTTGGAACTGGACATGTCCAACAAGCTGCAGGGTCCCTCGGCAGCACACTGGCTGGGAACCGATGAATATGGACGCGATCTGTGGTCGAGAATTGTTTTTGGTGCCCGGATCAGTATTTCTGTGGGATTTGGTGCAGCAGCCCTTGCCATGCTGCTTGGTGTACCGCTCGGTTTGCTTGCCGGTTTTGTCGGAAAGACGACTGACAGCATCATCATGCGCATCATGGATGCCTTTATGTCGTTTCCGTCTGTACTGCTTGCAATTCTGCTGATCACCATTTTTGAGCCGTCTGCGCTGACGCTGATTTTTACGATATCAATCGTCAGTTTTCCGGCGTACGGTCGAATTGTTCGATCAAGTGTCTTATCGCTTAAAGAACGAGAATTTGTCGAAGCAGCCCGGGCATTTGGGGCCAAGCGTGGCTACCTGCTGTTCAGGACGATTCTGCCAAACTGCGCATCTGCAATTATCGTTCAGTTTTCGCTGTTTGCAGCGTCGTCGATCCTGATCGAAGCCAGTATGAGCTTTCTGGGTCTTGGTATTCAGCCGCCGGCTCCAGCCTGGGGATCAATGCTGTCATACGCAAAAACATACATTAATCAATCGGTTACATACATTCTGGTACCGAGCGCAGCCATCTTCCTTGTGGTTCTGGCGATTAACCTGCTCGGCGATGCACTGCGTGAATGGCTTGATCCGATGAAGCTGAAGTAGGGGGGTGTTTGCGATTACTGACAAAGTACTTGAAGTCATTGATCTGGAAACCCATTTTTTCTCCCGCAAGGGTGTAGCCAGGGCTGTTGATAAAGTCAGTTACGACTTGAAAAAAGGCGAAATTCTTGGTGTGGTCGGCGAATCCGGCTGCGGCAAATCGGTCACAGCGCTGTCAATCATGAGACTGGTACAGTCTCCGCCAGGACAGATTGTCGGTGGTCAGATCTTGCTGAATGGAAACGATTTACTGGCATTGAACGAGAAAGACATGCGCAAGATTCGTGGCGATAAAATATCGATGATCTTTCAGGAACCGATGACATCGCTCAACCCGCTTTTTACCTGCGGTAATCAAATCATGGAGCCATTGATGCTGCACCGGGGCATGGATAAACATGAAGCGCGCCAGGAAGCGATCCGCATGCTTGATCTGGTTGGTATCCCGTTGCCGGAACGCCGTGTCGATGATTATCCCAATTCGCTGTCCGGTGGTATGCGACAGCGCGTGATGATCGCCATGGCCTTATCCTGCAATCCGGAATTACTGATTGCTGATGAACCGACAACTGCACTGGATGTTACGATCCAGGCTCAGATTCTTGATCTGATGAAAAAGCTCCGGGATGAATTGGGGACAGCGATCATCATGATCACACATGATCTTGGCGTTGTTGCGGAGATGTGTGACCGCGCGGTCGTCATGTACTGCGGATCCATCGTCGAAGAGGGAACCGTGCACGAGATCTTCAAGGATCCACAACACCCTTATACCAAAGGCCTGATGGAATCGATCCCGAAACTGACAGAAGACCGTGAAACACTGTACAATATTCGCGGAACCGTACCGGGCCTTATGGATCTGCCGGTCGGCTGCCGTTTCGCGAATCGCTGTGATCACTGTATGCCGGTCTGTCGCGAAGCCATGCCGGACAAAACACATGTATCCGGGCAGCATTATGTCCGCTGCTATCTGAACGGAGGTGTTAACAGTGACGCATGAACCGTTGATTCAGCTTAATCAGGTTAAGAAACACTTTCCGTTCAAAGTTGGCTTCCAGACGCAATTTATTAAAGCGGTTGATGGAGTGACGATGGATATCTATCGTCAGGAAGCGTTGGGTCTCGTCGGTGAATCCGGCTGTGGCAAATCAACACTTGGCCGTGTGATCCTTAGCCTGCTGGACAAAACGGAAGGACAGATCACCATGAACGGCGTTGATCTGGACACGTTGAAGCCGGCGGAGATGATTAAAATGCGCCGGAATATGCAGATTATCTTCCAGGATCCCTTTGCTTCACTGAATCCCCGGCTGCGTGTGCGTCAGATTATTGAAGAACCACTGCGCTTTCACGGGGTCACAGATAAAGAGGAGCGCATCAATCGGGTCAATGAAATGCTGGTAACGGTCGGGTTATCCCCGGATATAGCGGATCGCTATCCGCACGAGTTCTCCGGCGGACAGCAGCAGCGTATCGGCATCGCCCGCGCACTGGTGCTGCGTCCGGGATTCATTGTCTGTGATGAAGCGGTTTCTGCGCTCGACGTATCTGTACAGGCCCAGGTGCTGAATCTTCTGCAACAACTGCGAAAGGATTTCGGTCTGACCTATCTGTTTATTTCGCATAATCTTTCGGTCGTCAAACACGTCTGTGATCGAATTGCTGTCATGTATCTGGGTAAGATTGTTGAACTGGCCAGCAAAGAACAGATTTTTGCCAATCCGGTTCATCCCTATACACGTGCCCTGATTTCAGCGATACCGATTCCGGACCCGGATCAAAAACGACAGCGCATTTTACTGCAAGGCGATATTCCCAGCCCGGCCAACCCGCCGTCCGGCTGCCGATTCCATACACGCTGCTATGAATGCGGTGATCATTGCGATCAGAACGAGCCACCATTTGTTGAAGTAGAACCGGGTCATTTTGTTTCCTGCAATCAATGTCAGGCATTTGTTGACCGGCTTACCCGAATGAAAGCATCTGTTTCAGAATCGACATTCCAGTAGACAGAGAGATCTTTCAGTCGATCATTCATGAAACCCATTGGTAAGCATTTCGGGTTGTCTGTCAATTCAGACAGCCCGACTGTCTTGGAGAAGACAGCGCTTCATGGTATAGTAAGAGATGCAGGTTTTCGTATGCGATGACTGAAGCGGACATTTGGAGGTGATGTGATTTGATCAACCCGATCGAACCGATTGACAAGCAGTTTTACGAAGAGAGAATCCAAAAATATTTACCGGAAAAAATTATCGATGCACACACCCATGCCCACTTGAAGAAGTTTTATCTGGGCGATGCGAAGTACCGCCTGAACCGCGGTGCGCTCTGGCCGATTCTGGCAGCCGAAGAAAATTCTGTCGAAAACATTGAAGAGAGTTTCCGCCAGATGTTCCCGGACAAACAGGTGACACCGCTGTTGTTCGGTAAAGTCAGCCGCGCCTACGATGTCGAAGCCTGTACCGAGTACGTCGTGCAGGAAGCACAGAAACGCGGTTACCCGTATCTGTATGTCACGCGTCCTGAATGGTCAGCCGACGAGTTTGAAGCGAAGATTGTCCGGTCAGGTGCGCTCGGCGCGAAAGTATACCTCAACTTTGCCCCGACTTATATCCCGGGTGCTGAAATCCGGATCTTCGATTTCATCCCGCACCATCAGCTGGAAGTCATGAACCAGCACAGCTGGGTTTTGATGCTGCATATTCCGCGTCCAGGCCGGCTTAAAGACCCGGTCAATATCGCGCAGATGATTGAGATCGACCGGCGTTATCCCAATATCAAAACGATCATAGCCCACATCGGGCGGGCTTATTGTGACAGCGATGTCGGCGATGCCTTTGAGCGTCTTGCTGAAGCGACCGGCCTGATTTATGAATTCAGCGCCAATATCAACGGGAACGTGATGGAGCAAATGATCCGGGCAGTCGGACCAAAACGGATTATTTACGGCAGTGATGCACCGATCATCCGGATGCGCATGGGCCGTATCCAGGAGAACGGCACCTACATCAACCTGGTTCGCCGCGGAGATTACCCCGGTGTCGAAGGGGACAACCACATGCGCGAGA
>JAAYBY010000208.1 GCA_012729935.1 Clostridiaceae bacterium
GCGCGTTTCGCTGCAAAATTCACTTAGTGCTTCAGCGACAGTTCGCATCACGGTCTGAGTGTAACCGAACCCATATGTCAGACTGAGCAAGTACATAGTATTCAGATTGATGCCGATGATCGCCGTCTTTCCGGTGAGCGGACGTTCCGCTTCCTGGTTGAGCAGGATTTCAAGGTATTTTCTGTTATACAATCCAGTCCACAGATCGTGCTCTGCTGTATACCGCAGCTGCTCCTCGGCAGCTTTTCTGTCGGTGATATCAAGGATAATGCCTTCAAGAGCTACCACATCGCCGGTATTGTTGAAAACACCTTCACCCAGCTCGAGCACCCACTTAGGTTCGCCGGAGGCGGTGATGATCTCATATTCATATTTGAAAGAGGAGCGATTCGCGAGTGTTTCTGTCCACATCTGCCATAAAACGTCCTGATATTCAGGAGAAATAAGATCGTTATATGAAAGGTCACGATTATTGATCAGATTTTTGGGAAGATAACCAGTCAGAGCGTGGCAGCCATCAGATACAAACTGCATGGTCCAATTACGATCATTCAGGCATCTGTACGCCATACCCGGTAGATTTGACAGTAGGACCGATTTGCTGCGCTCGATTTCGCTGAGCTTTTGTTCGGCTTCTTTATGTGCTGTTATATCTTCGATCAGGCACAAATGCCATGCATTTCTATCGAGAAGGCCGCTCAGTTTTGAAATCTGCATATGCGTCCAGATAACTGAGCCATCCGGCCTGATGAATCGTTTCTCCAGTTCGTATTGATTGAAATCTCCGCTTTTAAATCTGGCAAACAGCTCAAGATCCTTTTCAATATCATCCGGATGCGTGATGTCCTGCCAGGACAGATTGTCGAGTTCTGCGCTCGTTCTGCCAAGAATCTGTTCAAATATCGGATTGATATTTGTGTGCCCATATACAGATTCAACGACAAATGTTCCGCCTTTGACGAGTGCGATACCGATCGGAGCCTGCGTGAAAATATTATGATAGAGTGCCTCGTCATATGCCAGATTATCACTGAGTGTCTTTAAAACAGATTTTTTAGTTTGAACGTACAACAATAAAACGACCAGGAGGAAAAGGCTGATAACGACAATACAGTCTGGAATCATCTGACGATAGAGGCGCGCCTGCCATTCGGCTGCAGAATAGTCAATGCCGAAAACAGCCAACACCTGTCCGTCCGGATCTTTGATCGGTGTCAACGCACTGATCCATGTACCCCAGCGATCTGTAACCGCCTCAGTCAGGATTGTCTGGCCTGACTGAAACGGAATCAGATAGCTTGGATCGATTTCATCATAAATCTGTCCGGGCGGAGAATAATCGGCTGAGTCTGGGGGTTCTGAATCAACCAGGATGATCGTATCACCGTTCTTTTGTCCGAGAATATAGGCAAAGCGAAGGGGGTTAGTTGTTTTGACAAGGCGCATTAAGTCAGTCTTTGACATCTCGTATTCAGGTTTGACCAGATCATCTGCATTCCCTGACAACGCCATGATATGCTCCGGGTGTATCATCGATTCCAGAGATTGAGCTAAAATGACAGCCTCACTGGCTGCTGTCCTTTTATATCGATTCCATGAGAAATTCAGATAAAAAAAACTTACGACGAGAAACAGGATCAGGAAAACTAATGAAATAACCTGTCTTAGCTGATTTTTGAGGTGATTCTTTGATGCATGCGATTTTTGTCTCTCGTGAGCGTTCATCGTGTGTTTAGCAACCTCAACAATAAATTCCAGGAACATCGGTGGATATACCGAACATTACCTGGACAATCATCAGGACAAATGGAATTTTTCGAATTA
>JAAYBY010000209.1 GCA_012729935.1 Clostridiaceae bacterium
AAAATCGCAAAGCTGATAACGAGCAGCAGCAGGGTACCAATGCGACGCAGTATCCCCGGCATTTGTTTGAGAGGGCCGTTCAGCAACAGCTTTTCGATAATCAGCAAAATGGCAAAATAGAGGCCCCAGATGATGAAATTCCATCCGGCACCGTGCCAGAAGCCTGTTAAAAGCCAAACAACCAGAATGTTGACAACCCATCGCGCCACTTTAATACGGTTACCACCCATCGGGATGTAAAGATAATCGCGGAACCAGGTTCCCAGGGAACGGTGCCAGCGTCGCCAGAAATCGGTGATACTCGTTGCGGTCAGGGGGTAGTCAAAGTTTTCCAGATAATGAAAGCCGAATATTTTCCCCAGCCCGATTGCCATATCGCTATAGCCGGAAAAATCGTAATAGATCTGCAGCATAAAGGCGATGGCCTGCAGCCAGGCCATCAGCACAGTTGCGGAAGACTGTTGGGACAATGATTTACCCAGTTCCGCCAGTGTGTTGGCAATCAGGACCTTCTTCGCCAGACCAATCAGAAACCGTCTGGCACCTCCGGCCGCCAATTTATAACTGTGTGTTCGCGCAGACAGTTCTTGCGAAACTGTTGTGTAACGAACAATAGGACCAGCAATCAATTGCGGAAAGAGTGAAACATACGTGGCAAAATTGAGAAAATTCCGTTCTGCAGGTGTATCTCCACGATAAACATCAACTAAATAGGAGATGATCTGGAATGTGTAAAAACTGATTCCAAGCGGCAGCGCCAGATTCAGTGCCGTTAATGGCCAGCCGCTTATCTTCGTTACCGTATCCAGCACGAAATCAGCGTATTTGAAGACAAATAAAAAACCGAGACTGATGACGATCGAAGAGACAAGCGGAAATTTTGACCATTTCCCGGTTCTCAGACGGCTGATCCATCGTCCGTGACAGTAGCCGGAGAGGATGGACGCCGCCAGAACCAGAAGGTAGCGTGGTTCACCGTAGCCGTAGAAGACAAGGCTGAACACGAGCAGCACGATGTTCCTGAATCTGTTTGGTACGATCCCGTAAACGATCAGGAGCAGCGGCAGAAAAGTGTAGAGGAATCCAATACTCGAAAACAGCATTGATCAGGCAAGTGATTCAAAAGCTTGATGAAGCGTGTCCTTTTCCTGGTCACTCATGATCAGGATGATTACATTGCCGATGTGATCGACAACAATGTTGTCCGGATCGACGCCTACGCAGATCCAGCGCATCGGATCGACATTCTCCCGGATGTCTTCCATGATCGCTTCGATGTCAGCCTCTTCGCTGACGCGCACGAGACTGAGCAGATAAGCAGACGGTGACATAATCGGTTCAGAAGCAATTGCCTCCTCGAACGTTACATCTGTGCCAAAATAGAATTCACTGCGATCTGCCGTAATGTCAACGGTCTGCAGACCTGTCTCGATGTACTCGGCAAATGAACTCTCGACGTCCGCTTTTTCGTAGATTGCTGCAAGGATGTCTTCGAGGCTGCCCTCCAGCTGATTGGACTGCGGAACTGTTGTCTGTTCGCTGCCGTTCGCTCCGCAGCCGATAGCCAGAAACGCCAGGGTAATGACCAGTGTCAGAATGATTCCTTTTTTCATGATGATTAGACTCCTTTTCTTTGAAATCATCGTCTTAGACGGACGCCTGAAAGAAATAGTTCCAGATGGAACAGGTGTTGACTGAATGCCACAAAACTCAGTCAGCCAAGCGTTTTAAAGTGACAGATGCCACGGAGAACCGGTTTGTCTGTTATAATAGAATCAGCTTATAGGCGTCAGGTGCTTATTAATGGATATCAGACAACTTAGCTATTTTTTGGAAATTGCCAAGGCAGGCAGCTATACACAAGCGGCAAAAAAGCTGTTTGTTTCACAATCTTCACTTAGCAAATCGATGAAAAAACTCCGCTTCGAAATTGGTCAGGACCTGTTCGAACCGGGGTCGAAGAAGCCGGTGCTGACCAGTGCCGGCTTACGCCTGTATGAGAGTGCTGAGCGCATAACCCGAGAATATGAAGCCGTTCTCAGTGAGCTTCAGGGACCTGGCAGCCAATACCAGGAGCATATTTCGGTTGGTATTCCGCCGCTGATCTG
>JAAYBY010000210.1 GCA_012729935.1 Clostridiaceae bacterium
AAAGAACCCGATCGGTCTTGCATGTGGATCTGACTGGCTGCTGAATTTGCAGAAAACACGGCAGTGTCCGCTTGTGTTTTCTGAACATCAACGCTCATCAATCCGACACTGAGTAAGCTGACTACAACCAGACAATAAAGACTCACAAAGGCGGCAATTTTTTCTTTATTTCCCACTCAAGCCTCACGATGTTCACATTTTTTCTCGCCGATTATAGCACAGATCAACAGACGTTGGAACGTCTATTTGATTGAGATCCACATGGATTTACACAAATAGATTACACAGATAATTTCAGTTGGTGATACTTTTCGCTTGACAGTGACTGTGGTATAATACCGGGATGTATACGTATAGCCATTATCAGCAGGATGTTGAAGTCAATTTGCGGAGGTATCGGCAGACATCATGTTTCAGGTAAAAATCGACACAGTCAGAGAAATGACCACCAACGGTCCGACCTATATGCAGGGTCGGCAGTATTATCGACAGGGTTTGATCAAACATCTGACATTCAATCAGGAAAAAGGTATTATTCTCGCACAAGTCGAAGGGACGCGCATTTACTCGGTTCGAATTATTCTGGATGGTAACGGTACATTGCACGATGCCTCATGTACCTGCAGTGCTTTCAGCGCCTACTGGGGCCTGTGCAAGCATATCGGAGCAGTTCTTCTGTACTGTATTGATACATTTGGAGATGAAAAAACGCATATAGTCCCCCCTTTGAAGCCTGATGAGTTGCTGGCTGCCCCAGCTGATCCTAAAGAAAGTACTAGCAAAAACAATAAAAACCAGCAACAGGTATTGCGCAGGAGCCGGACAAAAACGCGAGATTTTCTGTCACATCTTGAACATGCCATTAGGCTATCCCACATAGAGGATAAGCAGCCGGTCAAACTGCAGGTCGTTCTCCAATGTGCCAGACAAGCCAGTTCAACCCCCTCGCTGTCATTTGCCATGGGAATTGATACGCTGCATCCTGTCACCAACGTTGAACAGTTTGCCGAAGCCATTTCGCGTGACTTATCCCTGGAGTTGGACAAGGACTTCATCTTCGATCCGCTGATCCATGCCTTTTTGCCTCAGGATCTTCCTCTGATTGAACTCATACACGATGCATTCGAGCATGATTATAAATCAGTTTTTGGTACATCCCATACATCAAGCCACAATCAGACGTTTGTGCTCAACCCAAGACGATTTGCAGATTTTCTCAGAATCTCGGCCACCCTGTCAGATTGTTCCTGGAAGTCAGCTCGCAACGCCAAGGTCCTTCCGGTTCGTGTCCGTGAGGATCAGCTGCCAATACGGTTGACCCTGATGCGCAGCACCGGTTCAAATCGAAAATCCCTGCCCTACCAACTCAAGTGGACAGTCCGTCAATCGATTCAGCAGTTGACAGCATCAAGAAACGTCTTCCTGGTCAATCAGGTCTTTTATCTGCCGCCACCAGATACCATCCGTCTGCTCGAACCTGTCCTGTCGCATTTCAACGTTCCCGGATCACACACACTGGACCTGAACAATCAGGAGGCATCATGGCTGATCAGTGTTCAGGACCAGTCCTTCCGATCCGTCTGCCCGATCGATCTGCATCCCAACCTCATCAACCAGGTCATCCAGAAGCCGTTGCAGGCCAATGTGTCGCTTGACGCCATCGATATGGAATTGAAAGCAGATATCACGTATCAATATGGCCCGATCACCATCAATCCGCTGCAGAGAAATGATCAGAGCGACAATCATCCGCTGATCAAACGCGATCTGAAAAAAGAACAAACCATTCTGCGTGATTTGACTGAATCAGGCTTTACACAGCAAGGTCAGAGTCTGCGCTTAAAAGATACTGATGCGATTTACCGGTTTGTTCGCGATTCGTATGGAACCCTGAGACAGCGGGCATCGCTTCAGTTTTCACCTGCAGCTTCCCGTATTGTGATCTATCCTGCACCAGACATTCGTTTTAACTTCCGTTGGCAAGAGGATACAGATGGTCTGGTTCTCGAACAGCACCACGATGGTCTGGATCAAGATTCTTTTGACCGCTACTGCCAGGCCCTTCGCGAGAACCGTTCCTTTGTGAGGAATCGTGATGGCAGTTTCCGACAGGTCAATCTTGACCAGCGCGAGCGGTTTCTGGAGATTGTATCACTGCTCCACTTCTGGCAGATCGATCCGTTAACCGACCATGTACTTCCCCGATACCGGGCCTTATCGCTGATACCGTTTATCTCGCTTGATGATTCGGTTAAACCTGTTGATCCGATAAAACAAGCAGAGCATTCGCAGGACTGCGTTCAGGTTGATGACAAGATTCAACAGATGATACGTCACCTGCATCATCCTTCCTCGCTGTCCTGCCAGATACCGGCCGCTTTAAAGAAACAGCTGAGACCCTATCAGAAGACTGGTGTTCAATGGCTGTACATGCTGTATACGTATGGTCTTGGCGGTATCCTCGCTGATGACATGGGTCTTGGAAAAACCATTCAGACCATTACATTTATCCATATGCTCTGGCGGCGGTTTAAAAAAACATCTTTGGTGATCGCACCTACCAGTCTGATTTATAACTGGTCCAGCGAATTTGAGAAATTTGATCCAAAGCTGCCTATCTTGCTGATCGACGGCAATCGTCGCCAACGAAACAGCCTGTTTAATGAAATCGGAAAGTATGCCTGTGTCATAACCTCTTACGCGCTTCTCAGACGTGACATTGACGAGATCAAGGATTTCCCTTTTGGCAGCTGTTTTCTCGACGAGGCACAGAATATCAAGAATCCGGAAACACTCAACGCGCGCTCTGTCAAACAGATAACAACCGAACGGGCTTTCGCTCTCACAGGTACGCCCATAGAAAATTCACTGCTGGAACTTTGGTCAATTTTTGATTTCGTCCTGCCTGGTTTTCTCCACGGTCAAAAATATTTTCAGACACAGTACGAGCAGCCGGTTATGAAAGACCAGAACACACAGGTCTTGGAATCATTGCACCAGCAGATCATGCCCTTTATTCTGAGACGGTTGAAAAAAGATGTGCTGACAGAGCTGCCGGACAAAATTGAAAGCCATACGATTTGCGATATGACAGAGTGTCAGCGCGAAATTTATGAGACTTTTCTTAAGCGTTCGCGCGAAGATCTTAAACAGGAAATTGCCTTAAACGGTTATGCCCGAAGCCAGATTTATATTCTGGCGTTACTGACACGACTTCGCCAGATCTGCTGCCATCCGTCGCTTTTTCTCAAACAGTATGACGGCGGCAGCGGTAAGCTGATGCTGCTTGAAGAACTTTTATCGGACTGTTATTCGTCTGGCCACCGGGTGCTTGTCTTTTCCCAATTCACCAGCATGCTTGAAATCATCCGGAAGCGACAGATGGATCAAGGTGTTCGTCCTTTTTATATCGATGGCCAGGTTTCTTCAGAAGAGAGAATGAACCAGGTTACCCGATTCAATGACGGTGAAGGATCGTTGTTCCTGATTTCCCTTCGAGCGGGTGGAACAGGCCTCAACCTGACAGGTGCCGATACGGTCATACATTATGATCCGTGGTGGAATCCCGCCGTAGAAGAGCAGGCAACCGATCGGGCTTATCGAATCGGTCAGGAGAATATCGTTCAAGTTTTTAAATTGTGCACCCGTCATTCTGTGGAAGAGAAAATACTGTCGCTGCAGCAGAAAAAACAAAACCTGATTGATGCTGTCATCAAGCCAGGTCAGAATCTCTTGTCTAAAATGACAGTTGAAGAAGTTATGCGCTTGTTTGAACCCTGATTAGACGTCAGGCCGGCGGATGATTGTGCGAATGTCCCAATAGATTGATTGATTGACGCTGCAAAATCGCCATATAAAACATGGAAATACCTGTGCGAACGTCTTACAATAAAGGTTATAGAATCATCTGATTACAGCTGTTCACCGGAGGATCACAATGAATCTGCGATCTGTCAACGCCACCGAACTGACCAACCTTGTTAACACCTGCTCCGGCCGTGTCTGCATTGTCACATCTGACGGTGATTGTCTTGTTTTCAACAGCAAATTATCAGACCGGATCGGACTTGATACAATTTTGAAGGTAGCAGAACACCGGGACGTCACGATCCAGTGTGATGACCAGCAGGATCAGCAGCGGATCGATGCCTATCTCTCAGCTTCAAACTAATTAACCGTCTGACTTCTCTTTTCAGATCAGCACCGATAACGCAATGCTGCGTTTACCCTTTTGAACAGGCGTCAAGCGCCTGTTTTACGTCGTTCAGGATATCATCGACATGCTCAATTCCAACGGACAGCCTGATCATGTCAGGCGTTATGCCGGCTGCAGATAATGCATCGTCACTGAGCTGCCGGTGTGTCGTACTGGCAGGATGCAGGACAGATGTCCGGGCATCCGCAACATGGATGACGATCGCTGCAAGTTTCAAAGACTCCATAAAATGTGTCGCTGTCGCCCGACCGCCTTTGACCCCGAAAGAAATGACACCACAGGAGCCGGATGGCAAATATCGTCTGACACGATCAGCATAGGGGCTGTCTGGCAGACTGGGATAATTGACCCATGAGATCCGGTCGTCTGATGCCAGATAAGCGGCAACCGCCTCGGCGTTGCGGCAATGGCGTTCCATGCGCAGTGACAGCGTCTCAAGTCCCAGATTGAGCAAAAACGCGTTAAACGGACTGGCCGTTGCACCAAGGTCGCGGAGCAGATGGGTTCGAGCCTTGACGATGTATGCCTGCTGGCCAAACTGCTGCGTATAGACGATGCCGTGATAAGAAGGATCCGGTTCCGTCAATTCCGGATAGGATCCGGACGTCCAGTCAAACTTGCCGCTGTCAACGATAGCGCCGCCCAGACTGGTGGCATGACCGTCCATATATTTAGTTGTTGAATGGACAACAATATCTGCACCAAACTCGATTGGTCTGCAGTTTACAGGTGTCGGGAATGTATTGTCGATGATGAGCGGCACATGGTGTTCATGGGCAATCGTGGCAAATTTTTCGATATCCAGGACAACCAGCGTTGGATTTGAGAGTGTTTCGGCAAAAAGGAGCCTGGTCTCAGGTCTGAATACGTCGCTGATTTCCTCTGCTGAAGCGTTTGGATCGACAAACGAACAGGATATACCCATATCCCGCAAAGTCTTGCTGAAGAGATTAAACGTACCGCCGTATATTGAAGCAGAACTGATGATATGATCACCCGCGCGGCAGATGTTGATGATCGAAAAAAAGACCGCCGCCTGTCCGGACGATGTCAGCAGAGCAGCAGCTCCGCCTTCCAGCTCAGCTATTTTACTTTCGACAGCTGACAGCGTCGGATTACCCAGTCGTGTATAAAAAGGTCCGTCTGTCTCAAGGTCAAACAGCTTTCCCATTGTTTCAGCTGAGTCGTATTTAAAGGTTGTACTTTGAATGATTGGCAGTATTCTGGGTTCCCCGTCTTTGGGCTGATACCCGCTTTGAACACAGCGTGTTTCTATTCGATAGTTCTTCATTTGGATCCCCTCCCGCCGTATCTCTGTGATTGAGATATTCTAACATATTTTGACGGTCCGGACAGCTGCTATCTCAGAATGACTTTCTGAAACCAGTCGTCGTGATGGACCCGCCGTGAAAAAAACAGTGAACGAACCAGCCAGTCAGCATACATGGCAATCCAGATACCAATGGGGCCCCAGGCAAAAATAATTGCAAAAACGTAGCCAAACAGGATGCGAACCAGCCACATGCTGCCGATCGCTACAATCATCGTGTACCGGATATCTCCTGCGCCGCGGAGTCCTGCGGGCAGGATCCACGAGGTCGGCCAGATAAACGGCTGGGCAATGATGGATGATAAAACGATTGTCCAGACCAGCTGGTGAATATCCGGATCGCGCGTATAAAAAGAAATAATCGGATTTAGAATGATCAGAACAATCGAGCCGGTAACCGCCAGTGTGACGGAGGCCATTGCAGTCAGAAAACTCAGCTGTTTTCGAGCATCATGAAAACGTCCGGCGCCGATGTGCTGACCAACCAGTGTTGTCGCCGCAATCGACAGAGCGCTGCCGGGAACAATCAGAAGTGCATTGATTGATGAAGCGATTGTATTGCTGGCAATCGCAACCGTTCCCAGACTGACGATAAACGTCTGCGTGATCAGCCGGCCGCCCTGGAACATCAGCTGTTCGGCACTGGCAGGAA
>JAAYBY010000022.1 GCA_012729935.1 Clostridiaceae bacterium
AAAATAACTGATAGCGATGTATTAAATTGGGCGAAAGAGGCCAAGCTCGACCTGCCAGATCGGTGGGAGTATATACAGCATAATCTGCCTCAACATCAGCAGAATATTGCTGAGAAGGATAATGCTATGATATTTGCTAAATCAAAAAACAGCAGAATGAAACTCATGATCGCTTGTGCAGGTTTTGCTGTTATAATTCTCTTTGGTGGATTGCTGATTTCAGGTCGATTGGATGAATGGCTCTGGCCTGCTAATAATCCTGGAAATCATTATACACAGGCAACTGCTGATCCTAATTCAACGACTGAATCAGGAAAGCCCACAACCTCTGCTTCAACATACTCAAATGAACAATTGGCGTTTTCCGACAAAGCAAATGCACAGTTTGAATTGATGGAACAAGCTCATATTCCTGATCAATATAAATACTACGCTGGATGCTACATTGAAGACTTGCAGGTTTTTATCATCAATGTCACAGGCAACCCAGAAGAATTTAAGACGAAGTATGCTGATTTACTTGATTTTAGCATTATTGAGGTCAGGCAGGTCAAGTATACGCTTAAAGAGCTTGAATTAGCATATGCGCCTCTATATAAAGAATTTTCGAGCTCGGATAAACTCACTGAACTTGGCGTATATGGAATGGCAATATTTGAACAGGACAACGCAATAAAGATTGTTGTTGTCCAAAAAGTGTCAGATAAAATCCGGCAAGCAGTCGCAGAAATTATACCCGATACAGGGATGGTTGTATTCGAAGTCAATGGTGAAACTTTTCCTTACTGATACATAATGCACACCCCTAGACCCCTTTACACACCTCCATCCCTGTAATCGTTAAACAAGAGGGGCGGGGTGTGCATTTTTGAGAACAAATCATTGAGTTGCCATAGCTCATTTTGTATCGGTGTATTCAGTGAATGTTGAACCGCAAAACTTCACCAGGATATCAGATGACACAAGGCGCCGCCTTCAATGTGATAAAATGAAATGAATGAATTGATCAAGTAGTTCTGCAAATATGGCAGATCAACTGAAGGGAAGAAGACTTTATGGAAAAATTTGCGGATATTCCTTATAACAGACCCGATCTTAAATCGTTCAGGAGTCAGAGCAATAAATTGATTGATCAGCTTGAGCAGGCGAGTGATGCTGCAACCGCGCGTCGGATTCTATTTGAGTTGCAGGAACTGGAACAACGTGTGGACACCATGATCACCGTGGCACACATCCACAACACGATTGACACCACAGATGTTTTTTACGATCAGGAAGTGAATTTTCTGAATGATGCTCTGCCGACTCTGATCCCGTTACAGATCCGGTTTTTCAATGTCTTGCTGGCCTGCTCGTTCCGAAGTGATCTGGAGTCGGAATTTGGCAGTCAGTTGTTTATTAACGCTGAAACAGAGCTCAAGGTACAGGATGAATCGATCATGTCGGAGAAGGTCGAGGAGGCCAACCTGCGCCAGGCTTATCAGAAATTGACAGCACAGTGTACGACCCGCTTTATGGGCGAATCTGTCAATTTTTACGGTTTGCTCAAACACATGGAGCATCAGGACCGTGAACATCGGCGCGAAGCTTTTTTAGCCTGGTCAGATTTGTATGCCGCCCACTCTGAGGAATTGGACCGGTTGTTTGACCAGTTGATCACTGTACGCGTACGCATGGCCAAAAAGCTCGGATATGAACACTACACGGATCTAGCGTACCTCAATCGCCATCGTACCGCCTATGCTCCCCGGGATGTGGCCGGCTTCAGGCGTCAGGTTCTGGAGATTGTTGTTCCGGCCTGCGCCAAAATCCGGGCCGATCAGGCGAAACGGATCGGTATCGACAAAATGAAGTATTTCGATGAATCGTTGCTGTTTCCGGATGGAAATCCCGAACCAGCCGGCAGCAAGGATCAGATGCTCGCCTGGGCAAAGGATATGTACCGGGAGTTGAGCCCCGAAACGGGTGTGTTCTTCGATTTCATGACCCGAAATCAACTATTCGACTTGGAAACAAGGCCGGGCAAGCACATGGGTGGGTACTGCACCAGCCTGTCCAACTGGAAGGCACCCTTCATTTTCGCCAATTTCAACGGTACATCTGCTGATGTTGACGTTCTGACCCACGAGGCTGGTCATGCCTTTGCTTACTTTACAGCATCGCGCGAACAGGAGCTGTCGGAATACTGCCATTCAACGAATGAAATCAGCGAAATCCATTCAATGAGCATGGAGCATTTTACCTATCCCTGGATGGATAAATTCTTTGGCAGCAAGGCCGGACAGTACCGCTACGCGCATCTCTGCCAGGCTTTGAATGTATTGCCTTACATGATGTGCGTTGATGAGTTCCAGCATCTTGTCTACGACAAGCCGGACATGACCGCGATGGAGCGCCGTCAGGCCTGGCGTGATCTCGAACGTACCTATATGCCCTGGCGCGATTACGACGGTGTGGATTTTTTAGAAAATGGTGGCTTCTGGATGCAGAAACAGCACATCTTCATGTACCCGTTCTATTACATTGATTATGCTTTGGCCCAGATGGGCGCTTTCGAGTTTTACGGCCGTATGAAAACCAACCAGACTGATGCCTGGACGGACTACCTGGCGTTATGCAAGGCAGGTGGCAGCCGGGGATACCTTGACCTATTGAGCCTGGCCGGATTGTCCAATCCTTTTGCCGAAGGCAGCGTGGCCAAGGCGGTATCGCATGTGATCGAAGAGGTTTCCGGAGGCTCGTACCGCATCTAACAGTCAGGCAGGCGTTTTATATACATCATGAATCAGTTCAAGTAAAATATTCGCGTCTCACGCGTCGTCACACCTTCCGGAGTTTTGGCCAGGAAGGTAACAACATGGAATTTTTCGCGAATGCTAACCGGCAACATAATCTGCATGATGCCGGTAGCAGCATCGTAGTCGGGTGAATAAACAATCCCGTCGATGATAATTTGCATACTTGCCGTTTCGACTGTTGCCGGATCGGTGATCATGGCTTGCAGCGGCTCATTCGCAGCCAATGGTGCACCCATGGACAGATCTGTTTCGACCACTGGACCGACATCACTTGTCGATACCGTTGCCTGCTTCCAGATTTTTGAGAAAACCCTGGCTGAGTTGCCACCCAAAATTTTTCCGACTGCCTCATAACTGTAACCGCGTTCGAGCAGCTCCCGGGTTATGGCCGGTACGTGTGACGCGTCTGCCAGACCTTGTGGCATGCTGGCTCCGTCAAAATCCGAACCTAAACCGACGTGGTCGATGCCGGCCAGATTGACAATGTACTCAATGTGGTCGACAAGTGTTTTTACTGTCGCAGATGACGGGTTACCGGCAAGAAAATTCCGGTAATAGTTGACATGAACCAAACCGCCGGAATCAGCAATAGCGAGGATTTGCCTGTCAGTCAGGTTGCGGGCATTGGGGCACAGTGCATCGACTGATGAGTGGCTGGCTATAACAGGGGCAGACGAAATCCCGAGCGTATCCCAGAATGTCTGTTCATTCATATGGGAAACATCAACGATGATGCCCAGACGATTCATTTCTTCAATCACCGTTCTGCCTAAATCAGTCAGACCACCCGAAGACGGTGAGCCGTCGGGATATTCGGCCTTGGTACCCTCACCCAGTTCATTGCTGTAGTTCCAGACCGGTGCCAGCATCAGGACACCCAGGTCGTGGTACTGGCGTAGTAAAGCTAAGGAGTTGACGGCATTTAGAGAATAAGCACCTTCAATGCTCAGCAGAAAACCGATACTGCCTTGAGAATTGCTGTTTTGGAGATCATTCGAGTCAAGCACCTGACGTGTGGTATCGGGGTTCTGGTCCATTGTCCAGTGCAGCGCGTTGAGAAGTGCCAGCAGACGGCTGTTAGCTCTATCGAAGTCCTGTCCGCCTTCCGGTTGGGCATAGCCGCTGGTATAAGAAGCAAAGGTTGCCACGTCAATTCCGCCGGCAACCAGTTTAGGGATGTCAACCATAAAATTGGTTATGCGTGACAGCTTGTTTTTGGGCAGCCAGGTGTCTGAATCGATGATCTTCAATACTGTATCGTTGTGTGCGTCTATGACCAGTGCGTCCTGATGAAGGTTCTCTACCGTATCAGCTGTGGGGGTGACCGGTGCTGTAGAAGTGGAGGTGACCGATGTTACTGCAGGTGTAACAGTTGGAGCAAGAGTCGGTGCCAAAGTTGGCACAGGAGTGGGAGAAGCAGCAGGCGATGCGGAGGGAGAAGGAACAGGCGTTGGTGTGGGATGACTCGTCACGGCAGGCCGAGCGGTCGTTGATGCAGCCGGTGTGGGTGATGGTTCCATACACATTACTGAACTGACAGTGGTTGCTTCTGGCAGATCCGTTGAACTGACCGCTGGTGAACAGGCGGTCACTAATACGAGTGTGAGCAATGCAACTAACCAGGACACTGCATGATTATTGCGCATCGGAATCAACCTCCGGCAGCTTGTTGAACGAGTGGACTGGTTTAATTATATCGCTTAATGGCTGACGCCGACCAGTAGATCCACCCTGGCAGTTCATTAAATAAATTCCTAGCACACAACCTGACACTTCACTTGATAATTTTTTATAAACGTGAATACATTTTTCGGTGATTAGTCTATAATAATGTTAACCTTAAGTATCCAGGAAGTTATCCTTTCAGATAGAGGCATATGATGACATTTGGACTAGTAATCGTACTTTTGCTTGTGAGCGCTTCGATTTTTGTTAATGGTTGGACGGATTCGCCGAATGCGATCGCAACGGTTGTTTCGACGCGTGTACTCAGCCCGCGGTTTGCAATTGGATTTGGTGCTGTTTTCAATTTCCTGGGTGTACTTCTTATGGGCACAGCTGTAGCGACGACCATATCAAACATTGTCAATATAGGAACAGGTTCAGACGCTTTATTAACGCTGGGTGCAGCCCAGCTGTCAATTGTGATCTGGTCAGTATCTGCTTGGAAATACGGTATCCCGACAAGTGAAAGTCATGCACTCATTGCAGGACTCATGGGTTCAGGCATGTCGCTGAATGGCTTTGGAGCATTTCAATGGGGACCGCTCCAAAAAGTTCTGATTGGTCTTATCGTATCCACAATTGTTGGTTTCGGGCTGGCCTACTTGGCTACTAAGCTGCTTGAGCGTCTGTTCAGAAGTGTGCATCGTCGATCTGCAAATACGTTTTTTTCCGGCGGCCAGGTGGTCAGTGCGGCTTTTATGGCATTCAGTCATGGGGCTCAGGACGGGCAGAAATTTATGGGTATTTTCTATCTGGCTCTGGTCATTGGCGGTTTATATAAATCTCCGTCAGGTAGCACGGCAGAAATTCCATTTTGGATTATGCTGATTTGTTCTCTGCTTATGGCATTCGGGACGTCCATTGGCGGATACCGTATCATTAAGGCGATGGGCATGGACATGGTTAATCTGGAAAAATATCAGGGGTTTGCGGCTGAAATTGTTGCGTCCGGGTCTATGATCGTTGCGACACTTTTCGGTATACCTTTAAGTACGACCAATACCAAGGCCACCGCTATGATGGGCGCAGCAGCATCCAGAGGATTGAGCGCGGTCAATTGGGGCATAGCAAAGGATATGGTTATCGCCTGGGTTTTGACTTTTCCTGCGTGCCTGCTAATGGGATATTCATTTGCAAAAATTTTCGGTTTGATTTTTTGATGATCTTGGAGGTTGATTTATGGGCAAACTAAGCAGAAAGCATGTAGACTATTTTGATATGTTTGAAAAAGGTATTTCCATATCACACGCTGCCGCGATCAAGCTTCAGACGTCATTTTCAGATGGGGTTATCGACAAAGCTGAATTAAAACAGGTAAAAGATCTGGAACATGAGGGAGATCGGCATTTTCACGAATCCCTGCAGGTTATCGATGATGCCTTTATTACACCGATCGACCGCACGGATATCGTCAATATTTTGCGCAGCATAGAAAATATCACCGACAGTATCGAAAAGATTGCTGACCATATTTATATGATGCGGATTGATAACGCAAATGAGCACATGCGCAAGTTTGTAGATTTG
>JAAYBY010000211.1 GCA_012729935.1 Clostridiaceae bacterium
ATGTCCTCACCGAATATACGAACCTGGCTGGCACCGTCGACGATACGCCGGCCGAGTGTTCCCTGCGCCTGATAACCGACAAAGAGAATGGTGGATTCCCGCCGCCAGAGATTATGTTTGAGGTGGTGCTTGATTCGGCCGGCATCACACATGCCGCTGGCTGAAATAATGATTTTGCTTGACTCATCTTCGTTCAGCCATTTGGAATCTTCAACGCTTTGCGTAAAATGCAGGTCTGAAAAATCAAGCGGATTCTTACCATCTGCAATATATGCTTTGGTTTCTTCGTCATAGCAGTCTGTGTTTTTACGGAACACTTCGGTTGCCGAAGTTGCCAGCGGACTGTCAATATACACAGGCGTGCGCAGGAATTTTTCACGTCTGTCCCTGTACTTCTGCTCCTCTTTAAAAAGCTGGTAGATAACCTCCTGTGTCCGTCCGACGGCAAAAGAGGGGATGATGACATTGCCGCCGCGATCGATCGTTTCCGTTATGGCAGTGACAAAGCGCTCAACCTCATCTGACGCTTTGCGATGCAGACGATCGCCGTACGTCGATTCAATAACCAGATAATCCGCGCCGTCAATAATCGTCGGATCACGAAGGATCGGCATATCATTATTGCCCAGATCACCGGTGAAGACCAGTTTACTTGTCTGTCCGTCTTCACGGATCCAGATTTCTATGACAGCAGACCCTAAGATGTGGCCGGCATCCCTGAATTTAACCCGCACATCCGGCACCGGATTGAAAGAAACATCGTACTTGTATGATTGAAACAGATTGCAGCTTTTAACCGCGTCTTCCATGGTATAGAGCGGATCTTCCTGTGGCTTGCCGGCTCGCAGCGCTTTTCGGTTGCGCCACTCCTGTTCTTTTTCATGAATATGTCCGGAATCCGGAAGCATAATCCGGCAAAGATCCGTTGTTGCCTGAGTGGCATAGACAGGCCCCCGATAGCCTGTTGCATATAATTTGGGAATTCGTCCGCTGTGATCGATGTGCGCATGGGTCAGGAGGACAAAATCAATATCATCCGTATTGAAGGGAAACGGCAGCCGGTTGAGTTCCTCTTCCTGCGCTGATCCCTGATGGAGTCCGCAATCGACCAGAAATGAGACGGATTCTGTTTCAACTAAAAAACAGGAACCGGTAACTGTTTGAGCTGCGCCCAGAAATGTGATTTTCACGAAGATGCCTCCCTCTGCGTTTGCTTTCTCAAAGCATGCTGTTCTCTGGCAATCAGGTGTTTGAGCCGAAAACGGTGCAAATTCTGAAAGCAGCGATGGATGTAAGGCTGCACCGTACGATCTGCCGGGTAGAACAGGCGATGATGCCTGGTGGCCAGCAGAATGACCCCCAATGTGCCGCCCACAAATTTGCCAAGAAAATTGACCACCCCTGCTCCGCAGGACGCGACTTCCTCGATTTCCTGCATTCTGGTGATGATGATCAGCAAATTTCGTTTTGATTGTCGTTCAATTTGATTTTTGATATAGCGAATGGAATCCTGAAGCAGCTGATCAATCATAAAGACATTCAACGGTTCATGCTGCAGCAGGATGACACGATCATATTTGATGCGAAGGATAGGTGCCAGAAATCGTCTTCGAACGTAAATCCGGCCAATCTGATGACTATCCGCTTCCAGCCGGTATCCTTTGTCGAGCAAAACAGCCTCGTATGCGACCAGAACGCTTTCTGTCGGAATTTCCATCCGTCTAAGACGATAGCGCTGCCGTTTCATCAAGCGTTTCAGGCTGTTCAGATTGCCCGGGTCGTAGCGTTCCAGATCATACGTAGACAAAACATGGCTCATTGTAATAACAAACAAGACTGCATAGAGAATCCAGATCGAGCGGACCAGCCAGAGCAGTACGGTTGATGTCAGAAAAATTGGCAAACCGATGATATAGCCATGCAGCACATAAAGCGCTGCACCAAATAATCCCAGATACACAATCGGCAGGATGACATCTCGGCGGAACCAGTGCCGATAGATCATGAATGGCCTCCCCTTCGACAAAAAGCCGGATCTCCTTATCCAAGTAAGAAAACCCCGACTTTTTGCAAAATCTCAACTTATTCTACCATGAACACTTGAAAATGAACAAGAATACCAACCTGATTCACTGATTCCCTTGTCAACTGGATCCGATCCGCTTGTTTATCAGAGTTCCACCTGTTGATCTGCCTGCCGGTTATAATTCGCAGGTTTGTATGAATCAGGCAGTTCTTCCTGCAGGACGAGATCTATTTTTTGTTCACGGTTTTCACGTATGATGGTCAGCGTTAACTGATCACCCGGTTTTAATGTATTCTTGATGGTGTTCAGCGCATCAATGGTTTTCGCCTCCTGGCCATTCGCTGCGATAATGATGTCTTCTTTTTGCAGGCCTGCCTTTTCTGCCGCACTACCGGGACTAACCTCGATGACCAGAATGCCTTCGCTTATCTTATAGTATTCTGCCATTTGAGTGTTGATATCCTGGCCCCTGATACCGATCTGCGTGCGGCCGCGTACGTAGCCATATTGAATCAGGCTTTCAATAATCGGTTTCGCGTGATTGATGGGGATCGCAAAACCCAGTCCTTCAACACCTGTTCCAGCATTCTTGGCAGTATTGATACCGATCACCTCACCGAATGAATTGAATAGCGCACCACCCGAATTGCCTGAATTGATCGCCGCATCTGTTTGCAGCAGTTTCATTCTCTGTGGTCCTCGATTGGAATTGAGTGTAATTTCCCTGTCAAGCGCGCTGATGATTCCGGCAGTGACGGTTCCGCTCAATTCTCCCAGCGGATTACCGATGGCAATAGCAAGCTCTCCTACCTGCAGAAGCGATGAATCACCCAGTATAACGGTCGGGAGGTCATCTGAATCAATCTTGATCACCGCAATATCATTGGTTGGATCCGTACCAACCAGTTCCGCTTCATAGATTTCATCATTATCCAGAACAACGGATATGGTGTCCGCTCCTTCAATAACATGATTGTTTGTCACGATATAGCCGTCCGCACTGATGATAAAGCCGGATCCGGCCGCCGTCGGACGGTATACCTGTCCAAAAAGGTCGGTCACGGTCATTTCCGTCGTGATCGCCACAACTGCCGGTTTTCCATTTTTTGCAATATCCATCACGGTTAGCGTTTCTTTACCGTCTTCATGCAGGCTGGCTGCTTCATATAAACTGAAATGCGGATTCAGTAAATCATTATCTGGTGGTGTCTGAACCGTTCCCGTTGTTTCTGTCGGTGCCGTTGTCCCGGATGATTCCTGCGTAGGCTCAGTCTGTTGTTTCATATATTGATATACAAGTGTCCCGGTTACTGCAGAAAAGACAACTGAGAAAGCAAGTATAAGCGCGATGATACCGATCACACGCGTCGTTCGGCTGGATCTATCCGGTGGCCGCTGATGAGAAGGCGGCAGCCCGCCTGCGGATTGATCCGGGTAGACATATGCCGATTCAGGAGCCGTCCAGCCAGATGTCTGATTATTCTGTTGATTATTATATTTTTGATCATAATCATTGTTCATAATGATCCCTCACTTTATCGCTGGCGTGTCACTGATCTGTGAAAAGCACCCGCGCACGACAGCGTTTTCTTTGATCGTCAACGCCTGATTTTATTCTAACCCCTTTTTTTTGTTTGTTCAAAGGACTAAATGAAAATAATTATGATACGGATGTGAAGAATCTGTGAAAGACGTAGAGTCAAAATGTATTATAGATCAACGTTATGCAGAACAGTTCGGTGGACAATCAGGTCAATGCCCCGCTGCAATAGTTGTATCAGGAACAGGAACAAGGCTGGTGCCAGCGTTGCCGCAATCAAAACACCGGCAAAGGTCAGAACCACCTGCAAGCCGCCCGCCAGTATCCCGACCATCATACCGACCGCCTGACCCATCGCGGTAAAGGTCTCAGTTGCCTGCGTCACAGTCTGGTTCACATAATCAAGCAGCTGCTGCGGCAGCGTATCAAGATTAAGCTTATACAAGGGTAATACTCTCTGATAGAACGCTAAGAAGGCCATCAGCAGTTTAAAGAGCTGGACAGCCAGAATAATCACCTTTATTACAATATTCAGACGATAATAATACCGGCAGGCGAACGGGGAAATCAGCATAAGAACCAGCACAATCAGCACCGGAGCCCATAAAGGCAATGTCAGCCAGGAGAGGAGAAATGTTGGGTTAAGCTGCAGATAAATATAGACAGCCAACGCTACCCAACCGATCAGCCAGTAAAAGCCAGTATGTCGACGGGTTTCATACTCAGTGTCACTCCATATGGGGCCTAATAAAAATCCCTCCAGGAAATCCATGCCTGCACCCCGAATCTGGTTTCTTATGCTATTCTACCAAAACTTCAAACAGCGGTAAACTCTATTCAATCGTTTATAGAATCAGACAGGTATGGCCGATTCGCTCAATCTGTTCCTTGAGCGGCAGGAGTTGTTCCGGGATCGCCCCGAAACCCTGCGTCTGAAAAACGGTCTCATCTACCTGAATTTTGACCTGCCAGCTGACCGGCCGTGTTTTTGATGCCTCATCAATTGTTGTTTTTTCTTCCACTTTGTCTGGCTGCATCTCGATCAATCCGCTTGTCAGGATAAGCTTCTGAATCAAGTCCGCCTGCTCATCTGACAGTGTTCGCGTGAAATTGTTGCACCACTGCGCACTGTCACGCCAGGTCATGTATCTTTTTCCCAGATGCAAATACGCGTGGAGACTCCCTTTCCGGTACACATTCCACTCGAAATCTAGACTCTTAATGTCAGATTGGTCATGCATCAGTCATTCACCTGTCTGCCAGTATCCTTGTAAAGAAGCAAATTCCCTTCCATTAAGTATATCGATCCTTCTCCTGCTGTCAAAGAACTTTCGTCTCTAACTGCCGTTTTCCCCCGGATATCGCCAATTAAGTCGCGGTCGTTTTTTTGAACCGGTCTGTCAGGAGACTTATTTGCATGTTTCATTAATGCAGTGTCACGCCGGTTATGATATTGCCGCGGGTTCCGATCACGAGTTTGTTTCCGAAAACGGCGCACGATGATTCGATATTGCCAGCGTTCAATTGTTCCTCTCCGCGAACCAGCTCGAGAATATCCAGCAGTTCTCCGGTCTGTCCATCGATCAGATGCAGCTGGCTCTGACTGTCCGGAATGATGATATAGCCATTACCATCGGCATCATAAATATCAACCGGTGAACTCCAGGAATACTGCGTCATCTTGTATTCCCAAAGAATACTTCCATCCATCTGATCGAACGCTACGATGCTATTGCCGCTGTATACACCATTGGTCATGCAGAAGCTGAAGATGACACGGTCGTCCAGATTCTGCTTGCCGATGACGGGAGACCCCATCACACCACCGTTGATATCGTCCCCCTGGTCAGCGGCATTTTTCGTATAACAGGGAACAGAAGATTCCCAGATAATCTCACCGGTCATCGCGTCAAGCTTATACACAAAAGCGTTCCCCTGGTAGACACCAACAAAGTCCTGCTGCCAGTCAACTTCAGTTC
>JAAYBY010000212.1 GCA_012729935.1 Clostridiaceae bacterium
AAACGGTTTCGCACCAGATCCCCTGGGTTCTGGTGCCGAACACGCGACGTGCGCTCGCACACATATCAGATCGTTTCTTCGCGCATCCATCCGGCAAACTGGACATTATCGGACTGACCGGAACCAAGGGAAAAACAACTGCAACGTATATGACGCGTGCCATCCTTTCTGCCCAGGGACGTCGAGCAGGTCTGATTGGAACAATCGCCACAATCATCGGTGATCAGGTTATCCAGGCATCCAGAACAACACCGGAGTCATATGATCTGCAGGCTATTCTGAACCAGATGGTTCAAAGCCGGATGGACACCTGTGTCATGGAGGTATCCTCGCAAGGGCTTATGCTTGATCGGGTATACGGATGCCGCTATCACACCGGCGTTTTTACCAACCTTTATCATGATCATATCGGTCCGCATGAACACGAATCAATGGATGCATACCTAAACGCGAAACTGCAGCTGTTTGATCTCTGCCAACAGGCGGTCATCAACCGTGATATAGAACAGTTTGAACAGATTCGCTCTGTGGTTCATGTGCCATGTCTGACGTACGGATTACATCAGGACGCAGATGTCCGCGCGGAAAATCTCCGACAGGTATCAATGGGTCAACGGTCAGGGACACTTTTCAAACTAGCCAGTCCCTGGCACAACGGGGAGGTTTTCGTGGGGATGCCCGGCCTGTTCAACGTCAACAATGCGCTGGCTGCTATTGCATCCGCCGGTTTGTCTGGTGCTTCACTGGAAGCGGTGCAGGCCGGCTTGCGGGACGTGACCGTTCCCGGCCGGGTTCAGCTTATACCGTCAGATCTTCCGTTTCAGGTTGTTGTCGACTATGCGCACAATGCAGCCAGTCTGGATCATTTATTGAAGACGCTGAGAACTTACGTATCTGGCAGATTGATCGTCGTCTTTGGCAACGGCGGTGACCGGGCACGATCCAGACGATTTGAAATGGGTGCAGTCTCTGGCCAGCTGGCTGACTTGACCGTCATAACCTCGGATAATCCACGCAGTGAGGATCCTGAAGCGATTATCCGGGACATCATCACCGGAATTGAGCCAAGCGGCGGTGATTACCATGTCGTAGTTGATCGGGAAGAAGCCATCAAATGGGCTATCTTTCATGCTGCAGCCGGAGACATGGTGGTCATCGCTGGAAAAGGTCATGAAAATTATCAGATTTTTCGTGACCGGACCATTCATTTCGATGATGCAGAGATTGCTGAAAAACATATAAAAGAACGTGAGGTAAGTAAGAATGCGCCAGATCTCCTGTAATCAAATTCAACAGTGGGCTAACGCATCCATCATAAGCGGAGAACCAGCAGGTGATTTGTTTTTTGAACGTTTATGCAGTGACACCCGTTTTTTACAGCCAGGCGATCTCTTTATCGCACTGCGCGGGGAACTTTTTGACGGGCATGATTTTCTAAAAGAGGCTGTTGAGGCGGGCGCTTCTGCTGTGATTATCGATCAGGCGGATGCCTGGTCCAACGTTAGCAAGGAACTTGGAATCCGGGAAAGTATCTGCGTTTATCTGGTGGAGGAAACGCGGGCAGCACTCCAGGATATTGCCTCAGGATACCGCCATCAACTGAAAAGCACAGTGATTGCCGTGACGGGAAGTGTCGGAAAAACATCAACCCGCCGTATGATTGCAGCTTGCCTTGAACCGTCTTTATCCGTTCATCAGACTGAGGCAAACCTGAATAACGAAATCGGCTTGTCACAGACCATTCTGGCAGCTCAGCCGGATGATGAAGCTATTGTTGTCGAAATGGGCATGCGCCATTCAGGTGAAATCAGACAGTTGAGCAGAATCGCATCTCCGGATATCGGCATCATAACGTGTATCGGATGGTCACACATCGGCGAGTTAGGTAGTCAGAAAGCCATTCTGGCAGCAAAATGGGAGCTCGCTGAGTCACTGAAACCAGGCAGTTTGCTGATTCTCAATGCGGAGGATCCGCTGTTGATTGATGCATCCAGAACCCTTGATACATCGATCCGTCTCGCATTGGTCTGTACAACAGATGAGGGTTTCAAGCAGGCAGATCTCATTAGAGAGCGAGTCTGTCTTCTGGCTGCAGCGAAGCACATTGAGATCGAATCTGAACAGACTTCATTTGACGCTGTGATTGAGCAAGATGGACAGACCAGTCAAACTGCTGTCCTTTTACCTTATCCCGGATCACACCATATCCAGAATGCCTTGTTCGGATTGACAGT
>JAAYBY010000213.1 GCA_012729935.1 Clostridiaceae bacterium
AACGCACTAAGTCTGCGCGGAGCTGTGACACACTTTGATCCATTATCTGATCCGAACGGGACTGGTACGATTAATGAAAAAGACTACACAGCTTTCTATGGCTATGACGCGATCTATCGCGGTGCTTTTAGCGGAAATACTCTGTATACATTCTCAGGACGGCAGATTCGTGCTGCTGATCTTACCTCACTTGAACCGATGGGGCAAGTTGAACTCCCCGGGTATGATGAAGTTGTAAATGAATGGTTCTATTACGGTCGCGGTATCGCAGATGATTTGGGCTGAACAATCTGAATCGCGATCTGTATTTCACACTTCCAAGAAAGGCAAAAAAAGCACCCCTTTGTCACGATGAAGTGCAAAGGGGTGCCTGTTATTTTGAAAATTGCTTTATTAACCGAACAGATGGAATACAGCGATTAGTGGTGCAAATAAACTTGATGTCAAGGACATAACGGTAATCAAGGTGTTGATAGAAGGACCAGCGGTATCTTTGAACGGATCGCCAACTGTATCTCCGACAACGGCTGCCTTGTGTGCGTCAGATCCTGTTCCGCCGCAATTTCCTGCTTCAATATACTTTTTGGCGTTATCCCACAAACCGCCTGAGTTAGCCATAAATAGAGCGAAGACGATACCAACGAAAATTGAACCGCCCAGAAAACCGCCTAATGCAGCTGGTCCCAGTACGAATCCGATGATCAGAGGCAGAAGAACAGCCAGTAGAGCTGGTAGAACCAATGCCTTGAGTGCACCCTGTGATGCCAGACCCACACAGGTTGTGTAGTCAGGATCGACTGTACCAAGTAAGATTCCCGGGATTTCCCTAAACTGCCGGCGGATTTCCTCAATCATTTTGAATGCGTTCTTAGTGACGGCCAGCATCAGCAAGGCAGAGAAGATTGGCGGTACGATGGCTCCCAGCAGAATACCCGCCAAAACCAGCGGATCAAGTAGGCTGAGGGTGAATTCCTTGCCGCTGGGCAGATAGTGTTCGATCTGCTCCTTATAGGCGACGAAGAGCGCCAGCACGGTCAGAGCAGCCGCACTGATGGCAAATCCTTTGGTAATGGCTTTTGCAGTATTTCCTGCTGAGTCGAGTACATCGCAACGGCTGACGACTTCCTCTCCTAAATTGGACATTTCCGCGATGCCCTTGGCATTGTCGACAATTGGGCCGTACGCGTCGTTGGCGACGACAACGCCTGTCAGTGACAGCATGCCGACAGCAGCGATGCCTACACCGTAGACACCCGGTAGACCAAACGCTTCAGCAGAAAAATAGGCAACCAGCGTTGCTGCGGCAATACCGAATAAAGACGGTGCAATAGAAATGAAGCCATAGGACAAACCGGATATGATATTGAGTGCAGAACCGGATTTTGCTATTTCGGCCGTTCTGCGCACAGGTTGATAATTATCGTCTGTAAAATAGCCGGTTGTAAAGCCGATAATGACTCCGATAGCCAGTCCAGCCACGGTTGCGATTAAAGCACCAACGTTCCAGCGCATAACCAGAAACAGAATAGTGGCAAGCGCCGCGAAAATCACACAAGTGATGACAGTCGCCATATTGAGCGCTGTACCCGGTTTGCCGTTTTTCCCGACCCGGACAAACTGCAGACCAATTACGGATGCGATGATACCGATGATACAAAGAATCAGCGGCAGGATGGTGTAGAAAATTTGCGTTTCTTTCGGCGCGGTCAGGAAACCGGTGAAGCCAATCAGCATGGCGGCAACAGTCGCAGCAACGTAAGAATCGAAAATGTCAGCACCCATACCGGCGACATCGCCGACATTGTCTCCAACATTATCTGCAATAACAGCAGGGTTGCGCGGGTCGTCTTCCGGAATGCCGGCTTCGATTTTGCCGACCAGATCGGCGGCGATATCGGCTGTCTTTGTGTAAATGCCGCCGCCTGCTTTGGCCAACAGAGCCAGCGAAGAAGCTCCGAAAGAAAATCCGAGAACGACTTCCGGATCTCCAGTCAGCAGATAAATCAGGCACATCCCGAATACCGCAATGCCGACCATCGCAAGAGCAAGAACAGCACCGGCGCGATAAGCTGTGTTGAAAGCTTTGTTCAGGTTGGTGGTTGCGGCAATCGCGGTTCGAACATTAGCACGAACTGCGACGGACATACCCAGGAAACCGGCAACAGCTGAGCACAAAGCACCGATGATAAAAGCACCTGCCGTTTCCAGACCGGTTAAAAGTTCAAATCCGTCACCACTCAGCGAGAATACTATGGCGAGAATAATGCCGAAAACAACAGCAACGCCGGCCAGGGCACTGTATAGATGGCGAAGATAAGCCCATGCGCCTTCTTTAATGGCACGGGCGATCTTTCTCGAACGATCCGTCCCATCATCCTGTTTTTTCACCCAGCTGTAAAGCAGCAGAGCCAGTCCAAAGGAAACAAGTCCAAGTGCCATACCTAAGAACAGCCAAGCTTGTGTAGTCATAACGATTAACCTCCGAAGTATAAATGATAAAATAATTCAGGATTACGTATTGATTGAACGCCACCAGTCATAATGGTGCTTGCGAAGCGCGTCGGGAGGCGGTATTGAATAAAC
>JAAYBY010000214.1 GCA_012729935.1 Clostridiaceae bacterium
ATTGGTCTCAATGGTCGGTTTCAACCAGGCATAGACACCGGCCAGCGCACTGCCAAAAATGAGGCTCAAGGCGAGTATAAAGACAATCGTTGACAGATATCCGTTTTTCATGCCGTCACCTTCTTCCGCGCAGTCAGTGTTTTAACCTGACGGTCAATCAGCGGTACAAAGGCATTGGCGATCAGAACAGCGAACATGACACCTTCTGTAAACAGGGAAAAATTCCGGATGGCCACGCTCAGGATCCCAATCAATGCACCATAAATGATTTTGGAAATCAGCTGTCCGGGAGCGGAAACAGGATCTGTCGCCATAAATACAACTGCAAAGAGGATCCCGCCGCTCAGAACAGCCGCCAGCGGATCCGTTTGAATCACTCCGGTTATGTACAGAATCGTACTCAAGCTGATAAATCCACCGAAAGTGGACAGCATGATAATCCAGGACGCGGATCGGGTTACCAATAGATAAATAGCTGCTGCCAGAATCAGAACGGCGCTGGTTTCACCGAGAGATCCGGCAGTCAAACCGGACAAGAGTGAAAGGTAGTCAGGTGATCCGCCTTGTGCTGCAACCATCGGCGTCGCACTGGTTATAGCATCCACGCCGCTGTCGTAGCGAATCAGGCCACCGGGAAAGCGGCTAAACGGCTCAGTCCATCGGACAGTCAGGTAGGCAGGGAATGAAATGTAAATAAAACAACGCCCGATCAAAGCCGGATTAAAAATATTTTTACCGAACCCGCCAAAAACGCCTTTGCCAAAAAAGAGACCGAAAGCGATCCCCAGAGCGGCAACCCAGTAGGGTGTCGCCGGCGGTAATGTCAATGTAAATAAAAAACAAGAAACCAAAGCCGATTCGGACACTTTAGCTTTTGAACCGTTGACCAGACGCATGGCTGCATACTCGGTTATGAGACCTGTCAGGCAGACAACTGCAAGCAATATAAGTGTTCGAAAACCAAAAAGAAATGTGGCAAGCAATAGAATAGGAATCAGACTGATCAATACGCGATCCATGATTTTCTGTTTCTGGAAAACGGCAGTCAGTTGAATAAAAAGCCCCCCCTCCAGGATTTTCGCCCTATCTGATCATTTGTTATCAGTATAGACTACCTGATAGTTGGTTTCAATTGACTTTGCCGCTTTACAGTCAAATCAATTCATGATTGTGTCATTTTATTGATCAAATCGATAATTTCTGTAATCTTCTCTTTTTCCTGTCCGGACTCCAGTGCTTCACGCACACAGCTCTCCAGATGGGCCTGCATGACGTCATTGCTTGCTTTCTTGAGGATCGCACGTGTTGCCAGCAGCTGATGGTAGATGTCCATACAGTATCGATCATCCTCGATCATTTTGAGAATTCCATCGAGTTGCCCCCGGGCTGTTTTGATCAGCCTGGCTATTTTTGCATGATCTGCCTTCACCGGAAAATCCCCTTTCTTTCCGAAATTTCAGAAACTGAATAGCCTGCCTCTTCAATCGCATGGATCAACTGACTGTCAGGCACATCGGTTTCGAGTGTAACGACTGCCTGCTTCTTTTTCAGGTCAACACGAACATTTACACCCTGAATGCTGTTCAATGCTTTTTCGATACGCATCTGACAATGCTGACAATGCATATTCTCAATCTGGATAACTTTTTTCATAAACGTTTCCCTCCTCACACAGATGCCCTGATTAATGCTTAGGTTAATACTTATTATTGAACCGGAACCTTTTAAGCCTGAGCGCGTTCGATACGACGCTGACTGAACTCAAACTCATCGCTGCCGCTGCAAACATCGGACTGAGCGTCCATCCGAAAAACGGGAAAAAGACGCCGGCTGCGATCGGAATACCGATCAGATTATAGAAAAATGCCCAGAAGAGATTTTGCCGGATGTTGCGAAGAACAGCATGGCTGAGCTGAAGTGCCGTTGCTGCATCATTGAGATCATCCCTCATCAGAACCATGTCAGCGGCATCAATGGCGATGTCTGTCCCGGCACCAATCGCAATGCCGACGTCAGCTCTGACAAGTGCCGGCGCATCATTGATCCCGTCACCGATCATGGCTACTCGATGTCCGGCTGTCTGCAGCTTCTGTATCTCAGTTTCCTTATCTGCCGGCATGACACCTGCTTTTACAGAATCAATTCCCAGTTCCTGTTGAACTGCCTGCGCAGTTTCTATTGTGTCGCCTGTCAGTAAAACGACAGTCAGCCCTGCCTTTTTAAACCGCCTGACGGCATCACGACTGCTTTTTTTGATTGTATCGGACAAGGCCAGCAAACCCAGAATGCCTTCTTGATCGGCCAGGAAAACAACAGTCTTGCCATTCCTGGTAAAAGATGCCGCCAGCTGTTCAGAAGATTCCGATTCTAAGCCCGCTTGCTGCATCCAGGCAGCATTACCGGCAAAAATCATTCTTCCGTCCGTGAGCATCGCCTGCACGCCACGTCCGGGAACTGCTTTGAAATCTTCGAATGTTGTTTTCGGGACAACGGCTTGGTCAGCATACCGAACAATCGCCTTGGCCAGGGGGTGTTCCGATCCGCTCTCCAGCCCGGCTGCCCATGACAAGAAAAGACTGCGTTCCATATCCCGAATGATTTGAATATCTGTTACCTGGAATGAGCCCTCTGTGACGGTTCCTGTTTTATCGAGAACAACCGTATCAATACCGTGTGCTGCTTCAAGCGATTCACCTGAGCGTATCAGTATGCCGTGCTTTGCCGCCTGGCCCGTTCCGACCATAATGGCAACCGGTGTTGCCAGTCCCAGTGCACATGGACACGAAATAACCAGCACGGCAATGCCCGTTGACAGGGCAAACTCAAATGTCTGCCCTGCCAGAAGCCAGACAATCGCTGAAACAAGAGCGATCGCAATGACGACCGGAACGAAAATACCACTGATCCGATCGGCCAGACGGGCAATCGGCGCTTTGGATGAAGCTGCTTCAGTCACAACATCAATCATTTTCGCCAGTACGGTCTGGTCACCAACACGCGTTGCCCGGAAAACCAGATTGCCGTTAATATTCAGGGTTGCTGTCGAAACAGAATCTCCCGGTTTTTTGTCAACTGGCAGACTTTCTCCGGTCAGCATGGACTCGTCAACGGATGAGTAGCCTGATTCAATAACGCCATCGACCGGAACACTGGAACCGGGACGTAAAACAACCCGATCACCTACCTGAACCGATTCAACGGGAACAGAGATCTCTTGTTCGTTTCTCAGAACAACCGCCATTGGCGGCCGCAGCGCAATCAGGCTTGATATGGCTTCTGTGGTCTTCTTCTTCGAACGACTTTCCAGGTATTTGCCCAGAGTGATCAATGTCAGGATGGTGGCTGCTGACTCAAAATAAACGTTCATGCTGTAATGCATCACCCGTTCCAGATCACCGGATCCCAACCCTGATCCGATCTGATAGATGGCAAAAATTCCATAGGCGATTGCCGCTGTGGACCCGATCGCGATCAGTGTATCCATATTCGGAGATCCGTGCCGCAGCGTTCGGAATCCCTTGGAAAAATACGTGCTGTTTAAAAAGACGATAGGCAGCGTTAGAAGCAACTGCGTCAAGGTCAAGGTGACTGCCTGTGAGGGTTCCATTAATCCTGCCGGCATCGGCAGCCCCAGCATGTGTCCCATCGAGAAATACATCAAAACGACCAGAAACACTGACGATATGATCACGCGTTTCTTCAACTGCTCTGTTTCTGTGTCTTTGTCCGGTGACCGAACCGTCGAAGCGGCTTGAGTCTGATCAAACGGTGATGCTTCATAACCGGCCTTTTGGACAGCTTCAATAATCTGAGCGGAATTCACCACTTCTTCAGGTGCTTCCACCGTCATTTGACCGCCCAGCAGATCGACCGAGACAGACTCAACATTCGGTAGTCTCGAGACAGCTTTTTCAACAGCAGCCGAACACGCCGTGCATGTCATCCCTTTTACGGTATATTTTTCTTTCATTTGACCACCTTCTATCTCTATACCCCCCGAGGGGTGTTAACAGAATACAAACGATGGTTCTACTTGTCAAGTTCTATGACAATGAGATCCATTTGCGGCTGACAGGACAACCAGCGGAAACAACGATTCAGCGATGCTTTAAGATTTATGTGAAAGCCGGGGTTGACAGATAACGATCACCTGAATCCGGCAGAACAACAACGATGAGGTGTTCCGAATTTTCGGGTCGACTCGCCACAGCAACAGCGGCCTGCAGCGCAGCGCCCGCAGACAAACCCATGAGCAATCCTTCGCTTCTGGGCAATTCCTGCGTCGCGGTGATGGCCTCATCATCACTGACTGTAATCACTTCATCATAGATGGTTGTGTCGAGATTGTCCGGTATAAAACCGGCGCCGATTCCCTGAATTTTATGCTTGCCTTTAACTCCTGCAGACAAAATCGGTGAACCGGTTGGCTCTACCGCAACGATGTGAACGTCTGGGTTTTGTTCCTTGAGGAACCGACCCGCACCGGTAATCGTTCCCCCTGTCCCAACACCGGCCACCAGGCAATCAATCTTGCCATCTGTGTCCTGCCATATTTCCGGACCGGTCGTCCGATAATGGATAGCAGGGTTTGCCGGATTGGAAAACTGACCAGGGATAAATGAATCCGGTATTGTTAACGCCAGTTCCTCAGCCTTTTTGATCGCACCGCTCATTCCGTCTGCACCAGGTGTCAGGATGATTTCAGCGCCATAGGCTCTCAACAGGTTTCTCCGCTCAATACTCATACTGTCGGGCATCGTGAGAATAACGCGATATCCGCGGTATGCTCCGATCGCCGCTAGACCGATTCCTGTGTTGCCGCTCGTCGGCTCGATGATGACAGACCCTTCCTTCAGCATTCCAGCCTGTTCAGCCTCTTCGATCATCGCGGCAGCAATACGGTCTTTGACGCTGCCGGCCGGGTTGTATGATTCCAGCTTGGCATACAGCGGGGTAATCAATCCTTTGAGCCTACTATATCGTTCCAGACGCACAAGCGGTGTCCGGCCAACCAGCTCGGTTATGTTCGCAAAAATTGTTGTCATAGGTACACCTGTCCTTCCGTCTCATCACAATCGTTCACCGGCATCAACTTCCGGTCGTGAAAAGCTATCAAACAAATGATATCATGTAAATGCACTGAAATCTGTAACAATCGATCGTCTGGATTTTATTGTCTCAACGTTCTGGATCAAGGAGGCTGTTTCTATGTTGTCGCATGAACGACGCACGTGTATTGAAAAAGATCTGATGATGTCACATGAGCCGGTCAGTGCTGCAACACTTGCCAGGCAATACGGGGTCAGTCGACAGGTAATCGTCGGGGATATCGCCTTGCTGCGCGCTGCCGGCAGCCTTATCCAGGCAACACCGCGCGGTTATATCTGCTATCGCGATAAGAAGCCGGGTATAACAGCAACCATCGCCTGTAAGCATTCGAAAGAGCAGATGAAGGCAGAACTCTACATCGTTACAGACCTTGGCGGCAGCCTGCTGGATGTCATCGTCGAGCATCCCATCTATGGGCAGCTGGCCGGACAGCTTCAGGTTCATTCGCGCTTTGACGCCAATAACTTCCTCCATAAGATCTTCAGCGAAAACGCTCAGCTGCTGTCTCAAATCACAGACGGTATCCACCTTCACACCATTCAGTGCCCCGATCAGGAAACATACCAGCGGATTATCACTGCGCTTGATGTGGCTGGAATTCTGTACAGGACTGATTCTGACCACGACGAATAATTCATTTTTCTGTTTGGAAAAGCACCTGATCACCCGATATATCCTTTTGGAACAGGATCTGTTGACACCGGACCCTGTGGCTGTTACAGTATACAAGACACCTGTCTTGACAGGTTTGGGGGTGCACTATGAAAAGAGATCAGCTCTATCTGATGGTCGTCTCAGCGATGCTGATTGCAATCGGCATCATCATACCGATCCTATCACCGGTCAAAATTCTTCTGGAGCCGGCTTCGTTTACGTTGGCCAGCCATGTCGCGATCTTTATCGCTATGTTTATTTCACCCATTTCAGCGGTTGCTGTTTCGATCGGCACAACACTGGGATTTCTGCTCGCAGCCTACCCGATTGTCATTGTCATGCGGGCAGCTGTCCATATCATTTTCGCGTTGGCGGGTGCTCTGATCCTGCGAAAAAATCCCACTATTCTAGACAGAACGGTGCCCCTGATCCTTTTCTCAACCCTGATCAGCCTTTTGCATGGAATCAGCGAGTTGCTGGTCGTCATGCCGTTCTACTTTGGCAATCAGCTTACCAATGAAGCATGGTACAGCCGTGGTTTTCTCATTTCGGTTGTCCTGCTGGTTGGCGTCGGCACAGTTCTTCACAGTCTGGTCGATTTCTTTATCGCCCGTGGCATCTGGATTCCTCTGAAAAAACTGAACCAGCGTCTGCTCGGGCATCGGGCTCTTCCACCTGCCATTTAAGCCTACAAATCCAACCATGTTTTTTTGTCACGGCTGATCAGGCGCTCGGCCGCATGGGGGCCTTGTGAACCAGCCGGATAATAGTAGAGCGGCAATTCATCTCTGACGCTCTGAATCGAGTCAATCAGCGTCCACGTCGCTTCAATTTCGTCCCACCTGGTAAACAGGCTGAGATCACCCGACAGGGCATCGTGCAACAGTTTTTCATATGCCTGCGGCGAAGCTGCTCCCCGCTGACAATTCTGGCAGGCATTCATACGTGCCTGTTCGATCTCTGTTGTCATACCGGGTTTTTTAATATTAAAGCGTAGATCAATACCTTCTTCAGGCTGGATACGGATCACCAGTGTATTAGCCTGCCTGTCATTGTGCATGCCCAGATAATCCTGCTGATTAAAAACGATCGTGATCTTTCCGACTGACTGGTTGAGGCGCTTGCCGGTTCTGATATAGATCGGGACACCCTGCCAACGTTCGTTATCAATCCAAAGCTGCATAGCTGTGTATGTTTCCGTCAACGAATGCTCCGGGATCCCTCTTTCGTCTCGATACGCACGCATCGCGGAACCAGTAGTATATTGTGCCAGAATAACATCACGGGCAGCGCTCACTCGGTCGAATGGTCTGAGTTTGCGAAGGACGCGCACTTTTTCGTCTCGAACAGCATCCGGCTGCAGGCTGTCCGGCTGATTCATGGTCAGCAGGGCAACCAGTTGGAGCAGATGGCTTTGGACCATATCTCTCAATGCACCGCTGCGATCGTAGTAACCACTGCGTTGTTCAACCCCGAACGGCTCTAAAACCGATATTTGAATGTGGTCTATGTGCTCGCGATTCCAGGCAGGTTCGAACAGGCGGTTGCCAAAGCGGAGAATTAGAATATTCTGCAGCATCTCCTTGCCCAGATAATGGTCGATCCGATAAATCTCATTTTCATCAAAAACAGATCTCAACTCCTGATTAAATGATCGGGCGGACTGCAGGTCCTGGCCAAACGGTTTTTCGATCATCAAGCGCCGAAAAGAATCTGCATGCAGGTTCTGACGGGAGCCGATTTGTTTTGAAACAAGCGGAAACAAATCGGGCGCTGTTGCCAGAAAATAGAGGCGATTACCCTGTGTCTGTCCTGCACGCTCAATATCGTCCATCGACTGCCACAATAAAGGGTACGCTTCATGTTCTGTGATATCCATCTGATAATATGTAAACCGATCGGTGAAGGATTGCAGCAGGTCTTCCGGGACGGGCTCTGACAAGCGGATGGATGACGCAATTTTTTCATGGTAGTAGGATTGCTGCCAATCCCGGCGGCCGATCCCCAGAATCTGGGTATGCGGGTTAAGCTGTCCTGACTGGTGCAACGCGAACAACGCCGGGTATAATTTTTTCTGAGCCAAATCGCCTGTTGTGCCAAAAAGAATAATCAGGGCTGGCGGTAAAGACATAGAAGCACACCCTTTCATCGTTTGACTTATTATATCATGTCGATTTAATCCCAGTATGTAAGGTCAGTTACGATCGATGGCGATGCTTTCATTCGTTTGACACTATCATCAGATAACGTTCCGGTGATACAATCTGATTATAGCGACCAGATG
>JAAYBY010000215.1 GCA_012729935.1 Clostridiaceae bacterium
AGCGTACGATCCGTTCCGATAATCGACAGTACTTCAGATAATCGTCAGCATTTTGAAAACGATTGGTCGTCAGATATAATAAAAACGTGTATAATGTCAATGCAATTAACCAGCAATCGGCTTAAACCGTTCGCTGGTATAAAAACGGTGAGGTGAATTCAATGACTGAAAACAAGCAGTTAGACCAACTGGCGATTAACGCGATCCGCGTGTTATCAGCTGAAAGTGTTCAGAAGGCAAATTCCGGGCATCCCGGCCTACCGATGGGCGCCGCTGCAATGACTTACGAGCTGTGGCGTAATCACATGAACTTCAATCCGAATGACCCGCAATGGCTCAATCGTGATCGCTTTGTTCTGAGTGCAGGACATGCATCGATGTTGCTGTACAGCCTGCTGCATCTTTTTAACTATGATCTAAGCATCGAGGATTTGAAGAACTTCCGTCAGTGGGAAAGTAAAACGCCCGGACACCCGGAATATGGCCACACTGTCGGTGTTGAAGCGACAACCGGACCGCTTGGCCAGGGTATTTCCATGGCTGTCGGAATGGCCATGGCCCAGGCTCATCTGGCAGCACGCTTTAATCAACCCGAATATGATCTATTCGACCATTTCATCTATGTACTTGCCGGTGACGGATGCATGATGGAAGGCATCAGCAGCGAGGCTGCATCGATGGCCGGTACAATGAAGCTGGGTCGTCTGATCGTCCTCTATGATGACAACGATATCTCCATTGAAGGCAATACAGATATCGCATTCACCGAAGATGTCGGCAAACGTCATGAAGCGTACGGCTGGCAGGTGCTCCATGTAGCGGATGGTAACGACACGCAGGCGGTCGCACAGGCGATTGCGGAAGCAAAAGCAGACGAGACACGCCCGTCGCTCATCGTCGTCAGAACCCAGATTGGCTTTGGTTCACCACTCGTCGGCAGTGCCGATACACACGGCTCGCCACTCGGTGCTGAAAATGTCACCAAGACACGCGAAACTTTGAACTGGCCTGGAAAAGAGCCTTTTGATGTGCCGGTTGAATTGAGAACGTATTTGCGTGATGTGGTTGAAGAAAAAGCCACTGCCCAGGCAAAATGGAATGACCTGTTTAATCGTTACCAGAAAGCATTCCCGGAAAAAGCAGGCGAGCTCAATCGCTGTCTCAACATGGATACACCTGATCTTCTCAGTGATGAGGCATTCTGGTCATTCAGCGGATCTCAGGCAACCCGTTCGACAAGCGGTGTTTGCTTAAATCGTCTGGCCGAACGTCTGCCAAACCTGATCGGCGGCAGTGCCGATCTGGCTCCTTCGAACAAGTCTGTTGTTAAAGGAACCGGCTGGTTTTCACCGGAGCATTATGAGGGTGCCAATATCCATTTTGGTGTCCGGGAGCATGCGATGGCAGCGGCTGCCAACGGTATGGCACTTTATGGCGGCCTTCGCCCCTATTGTGCCACATTCTTCGTCTTCAGTGATTATCTCAAAGCTGCTCTGCGGATGAGCGCTCTTCAGAACCTTCCTGTTATGTATGTTCTGACACATGACAGCATCGGTGTCGGCGAAGACGGCCCGACACATGAACCGATTGAACATCTGGCATCACTCCGGTCAATCCCCAATGTCACCGTTTATCGTCCTGCTGACGGAAAAGAAACAGCCGCCGCGTATTTATATGCCCTGCAGAATAACGGCCCGACCTGTATGGTACTCAGCCGTCAAAATCTGCCGACATTTGACAAAACCGGACCCGACGCCTTGAAAGGCGGATATGTTCTTGAGGATTCAGACAAAATCGACTTGATTCTCATTGCAAGCGGTTCAGAAGTTGAACTGGCCATGAACGCGGCAAAAGCTTTGAAAGACAAGGGTGTTGGTGTGCGGGTTGTTTCGATGCCGAGTATGGAAGTCTTTGAACGTCAGTCAGAAGCCTATCGTGAGTCTGTTCTGCCCGGAACCATCCGAAACCGGATCGCCATTGAAGCCGGAACGGATATGCCCTGGTACCGCTATGTCGGACTCGATGGCCGTGTAATCGGAATCAATCACTTCGGTGCTTCAGCACCCGGTGAGCTTCTGTTTGAAAAATTTGGTTTTACTGAATCACGCGTTGTAGCGGATGCACTGGAATACTTGAAGGTATAATATCTGCGAGGTCGATCTGTTAACGGATCGGCCTCGATTGATATTTTACAAATTACCAAGACGCTGTTATCAGCAGGAGGATTTATATGGAAAAATCAAATGTTCTGTTCAAAGGAATCATGAGTGCTCTGGTCACACCAATTGATGCTGATGGTAATCTCATGGAAAATGCCGCCAGAAAACTGATGGACTGGCACCTTCGTGAAGGGTTCTCTGGTTTCTACATCTGCGGCGGTACAGGAGAAGGGCCTGTTCTTCAGGTAAAAGACCGTATGCGAATGGCTGAAATAGCCAAAGAACATGTTGGAGACCGCGGTCATGTTATCTCCCATGTCGGAGCGGTTGATCTTGTGTCTGCCGTCAAGCTGGCTGAACACGCAGGGAAAATCGGCCTGGATGCTATTTCGTCCGTTCCGCCGTTCTTCTTTCATTACGGCGAACGGGAAATCAAGCAATACTATTCCGCCATTTCTGAAGCTTCCGGTATTCCCCTCTTGATGTACGCCTCACCGCTCTCTGGTGTCAACATCACATGGGACATGGTGGACCGGCTGATGGACATTCCAAACATGATTGGTCTGAAATGGACTGATTACAATTACTTCACCATGCATCGCATCAAGGAACTTCGCGGCGGCAATATTAATGTGATCAACGGCCCTGACGAAACACTTTTGTGTGGGTTAACCATGGGAGCAGACGGCGGTATCGGCGCGACCTACAATGTTATGCCAAAGCTCTTCCAGAAAATCTACACCAGCTATCAGGATGGTCAAATGGACATTGCACGGGCAACCCAGTATAAAGCCA
>JAAYBY010000023.1 GCA_012729935.1 Clostridiaceae bacterium
AACCGCTCAGATTTTTTACTGCTGCCCGGTGTGGAACTGGATGTATTTGTCAGCGCTGCCGAGGCCTACTGCCATCATGTGGTCGGATTGGGGATACCGGGAAAAAACAGGTTTAAACAGGGTGAGAAAATTGTTTATTCAGATCAGGCAACGATCGCGGATCTGGTTCAGTTGTTACGGGAAAATGGTAATATATGCATTTATGCCCACCCGAACTGGTCTCATGCGTTTCCGGAATCACTGTTGGATATCCCCGGCCTCTGTGCTGTTGAAATATACAACAATACGTGTGAGGTCGGCCATTGTGCCGGGTTTTCTGAAGCCTGGGTAGATCGTCTGCTATATGGACAGAAGCGGATCTTCAGTGTTGCCAGCGATGATACCCACAAGACAACACGCGATGCAGGCGGCGGATTTATTTCAGTTAAAGCAAAGTCTTTCACTCAGGAAGCGATCATCGAAAGCCTGTTGAGCGGCAGTTTTTTTGCGTCAGAAGGGCCGCTTATTGAGTCTTTTTACATTGAAGACCAAAAAGCCTATCTGACATGCTCTCCGTGTAAGCGTGTGGGATTTCTCAATGACCGGAGGCCGCGCAGCGCAGTAAACGATCCGACCGGCTCGCTGACTGAAGCGTCGATTGCTCTGGAAGGCAGCGAACGCTATGTCCGTGCGGTTTGTATCGATCAATTGGGACGAAAAGCCTGGTCGCAGCCTATCTGGCTGTGATACAACCGACATAGTCCGTCAATCAGGAGGTATATGAGGATTCGGTTTCCAAAAGGATTTTACAGCGATATCCGAATTGAGGATACAAAGCAGACTGATATTGCCCTGGAAAACGGTGATGTCCGGCAAAACCGGGTGCGCAGCAGCTGTGGTGCCCTGATCCGACTGTATGACGGCAGCCGCTGGTACTATCAGGCAACAACACAATTGGAGATGATTCAGACAGAGTTGGATCAGTTGGCTCAGATGGCGAAAAGACCCGTTAATATACACTCTGATTCAGTTGTGAAGGTGCTTGAATCAAACAAGGAAAAACGGATGCGCTATCAGGATCAATCCGTTCAGAACATCGACCGCAGCGAAAAGCTGGCTTTGCTGAAAGATTATGACCGGTTATGCCGGGCATATCCGGAAATCAGCATGTATAAAAGTTATTACACGGATAACGTCACGATCAAGACATTCTTGTCCAGCAAAGGTGCGGACTTGCAGTTTGATACCCAGTCAGCAGCCGTTGCAATCCGTTACAATCTGACTGTAAACGGCAAGCTGGGGCGCGGTGGGAAAGAAGCTGTCAAAACATCTTTTCCCGGACTCGCAGGACAAGAACAGACCATACGCGCAGAAATCGAAAAAGATATAACCTTTGTTCGCGATGCTGTGCCGGTTGAACCAGGCGTCTACACCTGTGTGCTCGCTCCTGTCGTCACGGGTGTTTTCGCCCATGAAAGCTTTGGTCACAAAAGCGAAGCTGACTTTATGATCGGCGATGAAACCATGATGAACGCCTGGGCTATCGGTTCTGTAGTCGGTTCTGAAAATCTGAACATCATGGAGCGCGGTGACTGTGAGGGAAACGGTTATGTCCCGTTTGACGATGAAGGAACGCGCGCACGTCTCAACTATATCATTCAAAATGGACGCTTGAGCGGCAGACTGCACAGCTCCGTAACGGCGGCATCTCTTCATGAAAATTTGACTGGAAATGCCCGCGCAGTCAATTTCGAATTTGAGCCGATCGTCCGGATGACCAACACTTATATTGGTGGCGGCACGTTGACATTCGATGAGCTGATCAGGCCTGTCCGGAATGGCCTTTTCATCGAGGATCTGCACCATGGATCCGGCATGACCACCTTTACGATTGCTCCGCACCGAGCCTATCGGATCCGTGATGGCGCAATCGCTGAACCGGTTCAGATCAGCGTCATATCGGGAAATGTGATGGAGACGCTCCACCACATCGACGGCTTCTCAAGAGATGTTGAATTCTTTTCGTTCGCAATGGGTGGATGCGGAAAAATGGAACAGTTCCCGCTGCGGGTTGCCTTTGGCGGCCCGTACATACGTGTTAACGGAATTGTCGCCCAATAACGATGGAGGCTGCCATATGATTCAAGAAAAATATCAGGTCAATGTTCAGGAAGTATCATTCAATGTGACGCAAAACCGTGTGGATTCCATTCGAAAAAAGAACATCACACGGACAGGATACCGTATCTATGATCAGGGTTGTATGGGCGTATTCGGTGAGTTAGGCGACTCCGGACTCGATCCATGGGCTGAAGCGAAAGCCAAACTGGCTGATCAGATTGCCTACCCTTTTTCACCTGTTGAAAACAGACAGGAATCAAGAGAAGTTCCATCAGACCTTGATGCCGACAGCATACTTCTTTCTCTGGAACAGATACTGGAAAAAGCCCGCAAGCGTCATCCGGAATTTCTGATCAGCAACAAAGTCAATATTCTGGAAAAAAACGTGTCCCTTGAAAATGATTGTCAGACCCGTTTGTCTTTTAAGGATCGCTCACTCCAGGTTGGCCTGCTGCTGAAACATCGCGATTCCGTCAATATCATGGATAGTTTTTTGGATTACCAGTCACGGCATTGGGATCCTGATTTTTTCCTGAATGAGCTTAGTCGGATGGTTGCAGCTTACAACAACCTCTGTCCGCTGCCGGATGAGCCGCTGTATGTTGTCACATCGGCCGATTTACTGACCGGCAAACTGGTTAGCGAATTGAATGGAGAAAAGGTAGGTTATAAAAACTCGCTTCTGATGAACGATTTCGGCAGACAGGCTTTTCATGAACAATTCTGTTTTTATCTGGACTGGGATCCAAACCTGCATTATCACAATTCGTATTTTGATGCAGAAGGCACGATTATTGAATCCGGACGCGTCAATCTGATTGAAAACGGCGTCGTCAGGAAAGCTTATACCGACAAGCGGACGGCTGACCGGTTTCATTTACCGCTGACTGGCTCTGCGGCATGTGCTTATGATGGGGTCCCGTCGCTCGGTGCTTTCAATTTCAGTATCGAACGCAGTGGACAAACACTCAAATCTTTACTCAACGGCCGAAAAGGATTGATCGTTGTGATGGCATCGGGTGGCGACTACACGGATGAAGGCCGTTTTGCATCGCCGGTGCAGCTCGCGCTGCTTACAGATGGTGACCGGATCATCGGCCGTTTTCCAGAATGCTCCATATCTGGACATTTGTACGATATTTTCGGAAAAGACTACATCGGTTACTCGCAAGATAAATTCTTGTTCAACCAGCACGCACTGGTCGTGAAGATGAAGATTGAAGCCGGCCGTTCTGCTGCAACCTGAGCGTATCGTAATAACAGGCTGGGTTAAAAGAGTAAAGAGATCAGATTGGCATGTGTCAACAGCCATGAACCGACACGGGAGGAACGATGACAGAGAGAGCGCGGTTTTTAGCCGTTCTGGACGGAAAAAAGCCAGATAAGCCACCCTGGTACGCTGACTTATCCTACTATTATTTCGCTCTTCAGAAGGATGGCAAACTTGATGAATGCTATGAAGGCGATGCGGGCTACCTCCGTTTTCACCAGGATAAAGGTGTCGGGATCTATTTTTACGCGCCGAATATGTGGGATTTATCTTACTCAGGCGGTGTTCATTACAGGGAACAGATAACAGGTGATCTGAAAAACTGCTCATATGTAACACCAGCTGGTACGCTCAACAGCATTCAGAAATATAGTCATGAAACCTATTCATGGGCGTATTTAACCCATTTCGTCAATAACTTCAACGATTTGAAGATCATGTTGTATGTTTTGCAAAACACGGTTTATCACGAGCAGTACCTAGCCTTTGACCGCATTGACACACTTTGGGGTGAAAGCGGTATTCCTGCTGCGATCCCGCCTGTGTCAGTGGCTCCTTTGCAAAAGCTGCTATCCAGATGGGCCGGCATTGAAACGACAGTCAACCTGTACATGGAAGACAGTGATAGTTTTTGTGATATTCTGGCTGAAATGGAAAAAACAGAAGACAAACCATTTGACATCATTTGCCGTTCGAATGCCAGGTATGTTGAATTCGCCGAAAACTTATCCAGTGAAATAACAGGCCGAACGTTTTTTGAGCAATTTAACGCACCGTACTATGCTCAACGAACCGCAGAACTTCATCGGTCAGGAAAAACGGTGGGAATCCATATCGATGGTACATTGAAACCGTGTTTGTCATTGCTGGCCGGCTGCGGTTTTGATGTAGCTGAGGCTGTGACACCAGCACCTGTCGGTGATGTTGAGATTGAAGACCTGCGCCTGACTGCAGGAGAGCTGATTCTGATCGGCGGTATTCCGGGCGCATTGTTTTCCAACGTTTATTCAAATGCCTTGTTTGATGACCATGTCGCACGGCTGATCAAGGCCTGCAAAGCGGACAGCCGACTCATGATCGGTGTCGCAGACCAGGTTCCTCCGGATGCTGTGCCTGGTCGAATTGAACGCGTACGAAAATTGATCGACCAGCTGTCTTGACTCGATGACTTATTTTACCGATACTGAAAACAGATGCTATCTGGAAAGGGGGAATGACGATGAAACGGAAAACGTTCATCCTGATCGCTTTAATGGTCATCATGCTTCTTATGTTGTCAGCCTGTGCGCCAGGTGATGGTAAGGCAACGGCCAATCATCCGGCAGGCTTTTTCTGGGGGATCTGGCATGGCTGGATTGCGCCTGTCACCCTGATCATCGGGCTGTTTAACAAATCAATCAGAATTTATGAGGTTTTTAATACAGGCTGGTGGTATGATTTCGGCTACTATATGGCGATTATCAGCGGGTTTGGCGGTCTGTCACTGATTCGGAAAAAGAAAAAAGGTTCTTAAAAAAACAGCCAAGTTAACTGAGTCACACTAACTGAATCAAATGAATTGGTTTAAGTGAGCAATATCCTGTTTTGATATGGAAGAACCCGCTTTTTCACAAAGCGGGTTCTTCCACGTGGTTATTCTGCATCGTGATACGGATGTTTGTGATTATAGGATAAACTTGATAATGAAAAGTGCGGCGATGATTGCAGTGATGATGCTTAGATCTTTAACTTTACCGGTGCAAAGCTTAATGAGAACATAGGAGATAATCCCAATACCAATGCCGGTTGCGATTGAATAGGTGAGCGGCATCATGATCACTGTCAGGAAAGCCGGAACGGCCTCCGTCATATCCGAAAAATCAAGTTCCTTGATACCGGACATCATCAGGACACCAACGATGATCAGAGCCGGTGCTGTTGCGGCTGATGGAACGATCATGGCCAGTGGTGCCAGAATGATCGCCACAATGAAAAGCAGGCCGGTTGTGACCGATGTCAGGCCGGTTTTGCCGCCCTCTGAGATACCTGAACCGGATTCAACATAGGTTGTTACGGTTGATGTACCCATGCAAGCGCCCGCGACTGTTGCGACTGCATCGCACATCAGAGCCTGGCGCATCCGCGGCAGATTGCCATTCTCATCCAGCATTTTGGCTTGTTTGGCTGTTCCGACCAGTGTACCGATCGTGTCAAACATATCCACCATGGTGAAGGAGATAACAACGGTTAGAATACTGAGGACACCTGCGAAAAAGCCGCCGGTATCACCAAGCAGCGCACCAAAATCGAGTTTGAACAAACTGAGATTCGTCCAGCTTGAGAAATTTTCTGCCAGATGTGCTGTGGTGATGGATTCCGGCAGTTGTGTGACACCCATGGGGATACCGATCAGGGTGCAGACAATGATGCCGATCAGAATGGAACCTTTGATTTTGAAGTGATAGAGAATAGCAATCAGCACCACGCCGATGAGTGCCAGCAGCGGTGCGAATGGGAATGCGTCCTGCTTAAGAGAGAAACTGGCGAAGTTGACCAGCGTCGCATCGTCGTTCACAATCAGGCCGGCTCCCTGTAGACCAACAAAGGCGATAAAGAGACCAATACCAGCTGAAATGGCAATTTTTAAATTCTGAGGTATAGCCTTAACAATTGATTCGCGCAGGCCGATCAAGGTAATCAGTATGAAGATAATACCAGAGACGAGAACGGCGGCCAATGCACCATTGTATCCGTAAACAGTAGCGACGGAAAATGCAAAAAATGCGTTTAGTCCCATGCCGGGCGCCTGAGCGAAAGGCAGTCGCGCATACAGCCCCATCATGAGTGTACCGACAGCAGCAGACAGACAGGTCGCGATAAAAATCGGACCCCAATATGCATCTGGATCACTTGTTGTTGCGCTCAGAATATTTGGATTTACAACGATAATGTAAGCCATTGTGAAGAACGTTGTAAAACCGGCGATAATTTCAGTCCTAATCGAAGACTTTGCCGCTTGAATGCCAAAAAACTTATCCATAGAACCCCCTTGTTTGTAAATTTGATTCGAGCAGAACCACACGAAAGCATTATAACCGAAATTATATGATCAATAAATACAAGCGGCCACATTTTATCTTGATTCAGCGCGACTTTGCCATAGTGCATAATGAAATGAACATTTCGCTGTTCAGTTCTATGAGGGTGATGAACGATAAAAAAATCAGGGCTGATGCCCCGATTAATTAATTTAGTTAATTTTTCGATTTTGTTGTCAATTCAGAGGGGTTAGGTGCGAGAAAAGTGACGGCGTTTTTACAGACATCAATTTGAACGTGTTTTTTCTCACCACCGAACTCGCCATCCAGATTCCAGGCGATCGGCTCTGTTGAATCAAACGTGATCGACGATGTTTTGAAACGATAAAAAAAGTCAGACGAGAAATCGAGTTTCATCAGATAACCAATAATCTGTTGGAGTTCGATTAGATTTTTGGGCATACGAATCAGGAGAACTTCATACAATCCGTCATCGAGCTGGACATTGCGTCCGCCGAATCCTTTAATGCCGGCAACTGAATCTGAGTTGGTGATCATGCCATAGATAAAGTCATCCTCGATTGTCATACCATCATACGAGATGGTGAAATGATACGCTTTTAGTGTGTTGAGGTGCCTTGTCCCCTCTAGAAAATAAGCGAGTCTGCCGAGAATGTTCTTATTGATCTGAGCTGTTTCGTATGAAGTCAACGCGAAAGCACCAAAAGCGGCGCAATAAACAAAAAACACATCATTGAAACGCGCAATATCGCAATTGAGTTCAACGCCACTCAGCATTTTTTCAACATTGCACAGAACATTGTTGTCTGTATAAAGATTGGCAGCAAAATCATTGGTCGACCCTGCGGGAATATAACCAATACAGGGGCGTTTTGTCTCAATGCGCATCAACCCGTTTATGACTTCGTTTAACGTTCCGTCGCCGCCGGAGCATAAGAGAAAATCAAAGTCAGATCCGCGCTCAAATGCGATTTGTGTTGCGTCCTGAGGTCTTTGCGTAACCGCGACCGTCACATCATATTGAGCCGCATTGAACAGGTCGATGATCGAAAGAATGTGGTTCTTGATCTGGGCTTTGCCTGCTTTTGCATTAACAATAAACAACATTTTCTGCCGCATGCTGCAACTACCTCACGCTGTGGTTATCATTTATGAGAATAGTCATATTATATCATGAAATCATTAATTCCTCATCCTGAAATATACAAGAAGCAGGAAGTGGAAACAAAACCGGAAAGTGGTGCTGCTTACTTTTCATAAAGATTTTTCTCAAGCGCTTTTTACATGACTTTGCCGGGCAATCTGTCTGACTGATCTCGTTTATGATATGATCAATCACACAGACAGGCCATTAAAAACATGATCGAAAGGAAGGGGAATTCTCGTGGAAGCGCTAAACAGACCTAAAAAAATCAGGATAATCGGTGCTGTTGCTGCCGGAACGTCAGCTGCTGCAAAGGCACGGAGAAATGATGAGACAGCCGATATCACCTTGTACGATATGGATGAGTACATTTCGTATTCCGGCTGTGGGCTGCCCTACTACATCGGTGGTCAGGTCGAAAAACTGTCGACGCTGACACCGCGTGACGCTGCATTTTTCAAGAAGCGTTATCAGGTGGATGTCTTAACGAGACATGAAGTCGTTTCGATCGATCCACAGACCCGTACCCTGACGATTGAAAACCTGAATGACCATTCTTTTTTTCACGACACCTATGATGTTCTCGTTCTGTCGACAGGAGCAGTGCCGGTCCTTCCCGACATCCCGGGTGCAGACTTGCCACATGTCTTCGTTCTCAGAAATCCCGGTCATGCCAAGGCTATCCGATCTTATATGGACAATCGGAAACCGGACAAAGCGGTTGTCATCGGTGCTGGATTTATCGGCTTGGAAATGGTTGAGAACCTGGCGCATGCCGGTCTATCTGTCTCGCTTGTTGAAAAACTACAATCGGTTCCAACCATCCTGGATCCGGATCTGGGTGCATCGGTCTCGACCTATCTCGAAGAGAAAAATGTTGCGATCTACGCTGGTCGCACAGCCGTTAAGATCGACCGGGAAACGGTTCATCTGGATGATGGTACAGTGATTGATGCCGATCTGGTTATTGTTTCAGTCGGTATCAGACCCAATACAAAACTGGCTGAATCTATGGGCGTTCGCCTCGGTGTGACCGGAGCCATCGCAGTTGATCAGCTGATGCGCACCAATCTTGAAGATGTGTATGCGTGTGGTGATTGCGCTGAGAGCTATTCGGTACTGGATGGACGTCCGCTGTACCGTCCGCTGGGTTCGACTGCCAACAAAACGGGACGGATTACCGGAGAAGCGATTACAACCGGTACAACTGGCCATCGAGGGATTCTGGGCACTGGAATCTTCCGGGTGTTTGATCTGGCAATCGCTACGACGGGTCTGACTGAAGCAGAAGCCCGGCGATCCGGGTATGACGTAGTGATCTGTCACAATACCAAACCCGATCGTCCGGAGTATCTAGGCGGCCGGGAAATGACCATCAAAGCAATCGCTGACCGCCGGACTGAGAAACTGCTTGGTGTTCAGATTATCGGTTTTGCCGGCGTTGACAAACGCATCGACATTTTTGTCACGGCGATGACTGCCGGACTTAAAGTATCTGATCTTTTTCATCTGGATTTGGCATACGCTCCGCCCTTTGCGACAACGAAGGATCCAGTTCACTACACGGGTATGATTCTGGAGAATATCATTGAGCGCGGGCGTCCGTTAATGACTGCTGAAGTAGTGGTCAGGGAAGATGCTGGCCAGATGCAGATCATCGATACCCGGACCGAGGATCAATATGCGAAGGGGCATGTGAAGAATGCGATCAATATACCGCACGAATCATTACGTAATGCCATCGACCAACTTGACCCTGATCAGCCGGTCCTCACATACTGCAACAAAGGCACAACAGGCAATGCCGCCCAGAACATCCTGATCAACACCGGTTTTAAAAAAGTATTCAATTTGTCAGGCGGTCATCGCCAATACCGGAATATCTGTCCGAAAGAAACAGAACCAACTCCGAATCAGAAGCCGAACAGTGAAGAGGAACAGGCGTAACAACCACATTTGCATGAGGCATTTATGAGCAGAAAAAATGTACTATCAAAGAAAGAAAAACGGTTGTTTCTGAGCCTTGTCAGCTTGCTCGCTGTTCTGGTTATCGTGACTGCCCTGACACGGAGTAACGGCCAGATATCGGAAAATACATCAAGCAGTATGACGAATAACCCGTCGAATCAAACCATCGGTGGAATACCGGCAGACACAACGCCTGCTGAACCTGTGTTTTTAACCATCAGTCGTGACCAACCGACCATTGACGGAACGACAGGATTGCCGTTCTGGCCGGCGGAAAGTACAATCACAACAATCCACAAAACCCGGGTGATCCCAGGACAGCTGCAGGCGAACGCTGAACAGCCATTACAAGGAGTGACCGTTATCCTTGATCCCGGTCATGGCGGTCAGGATGGTGGCACGGTATATCCTGTTCAGTCGAGCAATCCGCAGATTGTCGAAAAAGAGGTCGTCCTGGTGATCGCGCAGAAAACGCGAGAAGCACTGGAAGCTCAGGGAGCAACGGTTCTAATGACACGTGAGACTGATGAATGGCTTTCCTTATACAAACGTGTTGCCTGGGTTGGAAAGCAGGTTCTTAACTGGTTCGCGGCAGATCTGGATTCAACAAACCATATAACGGACGCGCTGGATCCGCTGATGCCCTTGCTTGATTCCGTTATTGACATTAATAGTGACAGAGCAGACAACGGCGGACGCGGCATTTTTCAAGGCGGCGGAGCCAGCCATGAACTGCGGATGCTCCTTGATGTGCAGCGGCAGTTTTCGGATGTTGTGTTTCTGTCCCTGCACTGCAATGCATTTCCGAATGATCCGGATTGCAGTGGTTTGCAGGTCTATTACCAGACTTCGGCGGATGTTATTGAAACCGAAAAGGACTACTATGTTGACCCTGAGAAGCGTGCCCATTACGTTTATTATGATGACGACAACAGGCTGAAGCTGGCGAACACCGTTCATGATACTGTTGTTGAAAAAATTCCTGAACTCAAATATTTTGGTGAACGATCGGTTCTGCCGGGAAACTATGCTGTCTTGCGTGAACAAAATCTCAACGCAGTGCTGGTGGAAATGGGTTTTGTGACCAACCAGAAGGATCGTCAGATTTTGACCAGTGACGATTATCAGTCAAGGCTTGCAGAGGCCTTTGCAGAGGCGGTTCTCCGTTACTATTCAGAATAACAGGGTAGTTTCAATAATGAGATCAGCTTTTTGCCTGATCGCACACTGACTGAAATAAAGCGTCTCCAAAGGGATCCATTCTGACATAAACCGGCGAAACAGCTCAGAACCGCTGCGCTTCAGCACATTTTTCTGTTGTTGCTCAGGGGATATGTCAAGAAATATCTTTAGATGAAACAAGTCTGACCAGAGAGGATGCTGACTATAAACCCCTTCAATCCAGAATATCTTAGCTGGTCCAACCTGAACTTGATCTGTCATCATGCGCTTTTGACAATCATAGACATGATAGGAAAAGGGGCGTCCGCTTCTTAGACCGGCTTCAACCTCCCGTTCAAAACGTTCATAATCGATATTGCCGCCTGGTTCCAGCAGCCGTTCTTTCGACCGTTGTTCAGGTTGAAGGAAGAAATCATCCATGTGAATCACCCGTCCGCCATAGATTGACTGAAGAGACCGAGCCCATGTGCTTTTTCCGGACCCACTGCAGCCGTCGATCGCAATAAACAGTGGATCAACTGTTTTCTTGAGTTCGTCGATTCGCTGTAGTGCCGGCAGATAGGCGGAAAACGGGCGAAGAACAACACGGTAGGCGGGGTGATAAAGGCGCCGGTATGTGTCACTGTGATGGACAGGAGGACAG
>JAAYBY010000216.1 GCA_012729935.1 Clostridiaceae bacterium
GCAGTCTCTTTTCGCACATGTACCGGGTCTGAAAGTTGTGGCCCCCGCAACCCCTTATGATGCCAAGGGCTTGTTAAAAACAGCAATACGCGATGACAACCCGGTTTTGTTTCTCGAAGCGGAGCTGATGTATGCTTGGAAAGGCGAGGTGCCGGACGAGGAGTACCTGATTCCGTTTGGCCAGGCAGACATCAAGCGCAGCGGCAAGGATGTTACATTGATCAGCTTTTCCAAGCCTGTCAGAATAGCCGGGGAAGCAGCCGACGTTCTGGAAAAGCAGGGGATAGACGCTGAAGTCATCGATCTGCGCTCTATTCGCCCGCTCGATGAAAAGACGGTCTATGAATCGGTCCGCAAAACCAACCGCTGTGTCGTGATCGATGAGGCCTGGCCGTTTGCCAGTGTTGGTTCGCATGTCGCCTGGCTCGTTTCCAGAAATTGCTTTGACCTGCTGGACGCTCCTGTTGAGCTGGTTTCATCAGAGGACGTGCCGATGCCTTACAACCATACGCTGGAATTAGCTGTGCAGCCATCTGTCGACAAGATCGTTGCAGCAGCCAGAAAAGTACTTTACCTGGACAAGTAATGCCGTGCAGCCGTGATAATATTCAAGGATTTAACCTGAACTGAAAACGACGAGGAGGGTGAATTGTGGCTGAGAAACTACTGATGCTGGCGTTGTCCCCCACCATGGAAACGGGCGTTATCTCCCGCTGGGCAGTCAGTGAAGGAGATGAAATCCATTCTGGCGATGTTCTTTGCGAGGTGGAGACGGATAAGGCTACCATGGATTATGAATCACCGGCGGACGGTGTTTTGTTGAAGATCATCAAAGAGGCCGGTTCCAGCGCTTCGGTCGGTGATCCGATCGGTATTGTCGGGAAAGCAGATGAGGATATTAGCGATCTGCTGGAAGAAGCAGCTGCTCAGGAGAAAGCGGCAGACGGGCAGGCAGGCAGCGAAGATGAGGACTCAAAACAGCCATCGACAGCGCCTTTATCCGAAATAAGCCCGGCAGATCAGCCGAAAACACCTGACCAGGAGGGCTTCATCCGGTCCTCGCCACTGGCGCGCGTACTGGCCGGTCAGAACAATCTTGATCTACGGCAAATCGAAGGCAGCGGCCCTGGCGGACGGATTGTCAAGGCTGATATCGAAAAAGCGGTGGCCGCTTCTGTGAAGCCGGCCGCCAGCCGAACCGAAGCTGTTCAGAGCGGTCAGGATGTGGTTGTCCCGGTCAGCGGCAAACGGCGCATCATCGCGCAGCGGCTGTCTGAGTCCAAGTATTCGGCACCGCACTACTATCTTAATATAGAAGTCGAAATGGACGATTTATTGGCATCAAGGAAACGCCTTAATGCAGCACCGGATACCAAAGTCTCAGTTAATGCGTTTCTCATCAAATTGACCGCTGAAGCTTTAAAGCGTCACCCCAGGGTGAACGCGTCCTGGCAGGGTGATTCGATTATCGAATACGGCCGCATTGATATCGGGCTGGCCGTGGCGCAGAAAGACGGCCTGATCACGCCAGTTGTTCGAGACTGCGCCAACAAGGGTATCCGCCAGATAGACGATGAGCTGCAGATTCTCATCGAGAAAGCGCACAAACAGACCCTGACGCCGGAAGAATATTCCGGGGCAACCTTTACGATCAGCAGCCTCGGCTCGTTCGGCATTGACTCCTTCACGGCCATCATCAATCCTCCGGGATCGGCCATTCTTGCCGTTGGTGAAATAAAGAAGACACCGGTTGTCAGGCCAGACGACTTGATTGCCGTGTGTCAGATCATGAAAATGACCTTGTCCTGCGATCATCGCGTCATCGATGGCGCGGTTGGCGCCCTGTTCCTGGCTGATTTGCGCGACATGATGCAGGAGCCTGTACGGACGTTATACTAAACCGGATCGCTGTTAAGGGGGTAACGCGCATGAATACGCAACCGATTTACGATGTCTGCATCATTGGCGCCGGGCCTGGAGGCTACGTCGCGGCGATCCGGGCGGCACAGCTTGGTTTGAAAGCGGTCATCATTGAAAAGGACAAGCCCGGGGGCGTCTGCCTGAACATCGGCTGTATCCCCTCCAAGGCCATCATCCATCAGGCGGGCGTGTTTCAGTCTGTGCATGCACTCGCTGAGCTGGGCATCACCGTCGAGCTGAAAGATTTCGATTACGGTAAGGTATTCGCAAAATCACGCCAGGCAGCAGACCGGCTTTCCCGCGGCGTCCAGTACCTGCTCAGAAAAAACAAGGTGGATCTGGTTGAAGGACGGGCAACAGCTGTCAGGACCGGCGAGATCACGCTGGAAAACGGCCAGGTGATCAAAGGCAAAAACATCCTTCTGGCAACCGGATCACGTCCCCGGGAGCTGGCCGCGTTCCCGTTTGATGAGTCCAAAATCCTCTCGTCGACGGGTGCCCTGATGCTGCAGAAATTACCTGAAAGCCTGCTGATACTCGGTTCAGGTGCCATCGGCGTCGAGTTCGCCCACATCATGAACGCCTTTGGCGTAACCGTCCACCTGGTCGAAATGCTCGAGCGGATCGTGCCTCTGGAAGACGATGATGTGTCAGCTGCCTTGCATAAGGTGTTCAAGAAGCGCGGTATCGCTATCTATCCGTCGACGAAAGCATCAAGTTTCAAGCAGAAAGATGACCGGCTGCAGGTCGAGCTGACCGGACAAAACAACGAGCAGAAAACCGTGACGGTCGAAAAGATTCTCGTATCTGCCGGACGCCTGCCCAATACGGAAAATCTTGGTCTCGAAGAGGCCGGCGTCAAACTGGATGACGCGGGGTTTATCCAGGTCGGCGACTATTACCAGACGGATGTACCGGGTATTTACGCCATCGGCGATGTTGTCCGCACACCTTTATTGGCTCATGTCGCCTCAAAAGAAGGCGAAATCGCCGTTGAACACATGGCGGGAAGAAAGACACCTGCCAGGCTGGACCCGCTTTCCATCCCGGCAGCGACCTACTGCGAGCCGCAAATCGCCAGTTTCGGCTACACAGAGCGCCAGGCTGCGGCAAAAAACATTCCC
>JAAYBY010000217.1 GCA_012729935.1 Clostridiaceae bacterium
AAGTCACCTGCCGCGGTTAACCGATGTTTCATACGTTGCACCAGACCTTCCTTAAATTTAATCCGCCTGCTTGATCCATTAGATGCTAATCATCTTGCCTGGTTTGCAAAATCCACCAGGAACTGCTGCATCTTTTTGCATTCATCGTCCATTATATCGAAGCCGAGCTGAGCCGTAAACGTCTCGCAAAGTCCGCGGTTCTTTAAAGCCGTTTTCAGGCTCTGGGTGAACGCAGACATGCTGCTGCCATTCCGCTTAATCAACGCGTGCATACCCATCAGTTCATTAACACGCTGCTGCAGGTTCATCACCTGCGTGACATCCTGCCGCGCCCCGGCATCCTGAAGCTTCAAGAACAAAGACGGTTCAATCGCGCTCAGAGCATTCATCTGATAGCCGCCCATCAGCGCGCTGAACCCGGCTACGGCGTCTCCGCCGGCAAATACAGAAAATGACGTATTGTCACGAACGCGCGTCAATAAGGTCATCAATCGGATCGGATCGTTGTGTGTATCTTTGACGCCGATGATATTCGGATGCCTGCTCAAAGCCACGACACAGTCGATACTCAGTTTATTGTTCAGTCGAACCATGTGGTTGTATACCAGCAGTGGAATCGGCAGTGCTTCGGCGATTGTCTGAAAAAACGTAATCAGCTCATCATCGCTGTATGCATAGAAGCGCGGCGGCATGGCGACCGCTACGTCAGCACCCAGACTGGCTGCCTGTCGTCCGTTTTGAATCGCTTCGCTCAGATTGTCTGCACTGATACCGGCCAGAAGCCAGAACGGTTTGTCTGCAGTCTTCATTCGTTGTTCAACCGCCGCTGCCAGCGACTCCTCCCGCTGGCTCTGGAGCATTGAAAAATACTCGCCCGACGATGAATTGATAAACGCTCCGTTCAGGCCGCTGTTCTGGTAGTAGGCGACGAGTCGCTTCATCGACAACGTATCGATTGTACGATCCGCTTTAAACGGTGTGACCGATGCAGTGATAACGCCCTGTAATTGATTTTCTGACATGATTTACCTCCCGATCTGCCTTGCAAAAAGAATCTCAGGCGGCACACGTACCGTCTGAGATTCAACAGGTCTGTTTTCGCTTTTAATTAGCTTTCCAACTCTGAAGGATCGACTGTCTCTGCCAGATGACAGGCAACAAAATGTTCCGGATCATCTTTAGTTGGTAGAAACTTCGGTTCCTCTTTCGTGCAGATGTCGATACACTTGCGGCAGCGCGTGTGGAACCGGCAGCCCTTCGGTGGATTAGCCGGTGACGGCACATCGCCTTCCAGGATGATGCGTCCCTTCTTCTCTTCGATTCTGGGAATCGGAATAGCTGAGAGCAGTGCTTCTGTGTATGGATGGCGGGCATCATAATACAGAGACTTTGATTTTGCTATCTCCATAATTTTACCGAGATACATGACTGCAATCCGGTCGCTCATGTATTCAACGACCGACAGGTCATGGGCGATGAAAACATAGGTGAGATTCAGCTTATCCTGCAGATCCTTCATCAGGTTAAGCACCTGCGCCTGAATTGAAACGTCCAGAGCAGATACTGGCTCGTCACAAACGACCAGCTCCGGATCGACACACAGGGCACGCGCAATACAGATGCGCTGACGTTGTCCGCCGGAGAACTCATGTGGATAACGGTACATGTAGTCGGCCGGCAGGTTAACCGACTCCAGCAGATGGGCGATCTTCTCCTTGCGTTCTTCCGGGTTTTTCATGCCGTGGACACGCATTGGTTCATCAAAGGCTGTGAAAATATTCTTAACCGGATTCAGCGACGAATAGGGATCCTGGAAAACCATTTGAATCTTCCGGTGTGCAGCAAATTTTTCTTTTTTGCTCAACTGGAGCATGTCACTGAATTTCTCGCCAAAGCGATATTCCAGCGCGCCTGCTGTCGGCTGCTGCAATCGGACAATGCATTTGCCCAGCGTTGTTTTGCCGCAGCCGCTCTCACCGACCAGCCCAACTGTCTCACCGCGTTTGACATACAGACTGATGTCATCGACAGCGCGGATATGCCCAACCGTTTTCTTAAAGAAGCCTGCTGTGATCGGGAAGTATTTTTTCAGGTCTTTGATGTTCAGCAAAACATCTTTGTCGTGTTCATTCGGGAGCTTCACTTGTTTCTCATTCATTGTCCGTTCCCTCCCTTGCACAGCCAGCAGCGGGACATATGCCCGCCACCTACATCGAAATTCGGCGGGTCCGTTTTGCAAATATCCATCGCAAAATCACAGCGAGGCGCAAAGGTACAGCCTTCCGGCATTTCTGACGGATCAGGTGTATTGCCGCGGATGGGCTCCAGCCGGCTGTTGCTTCCGCTGCCCAGAACCGGTACTGATTTCAGCAGTGCCTTGGTGTAGGGATGTGCCGGATTCAGAAAAATTTCTCTTTTAGACCCGAATTCAACAATTTTTCCCATATACATAACGGCGATATCGTCTGCCATATCGGCAACGATTCCCATGTTATGTGTGATGATGATGATCGTAAACCCCAGTTTTTTCTGCAGATCCTGCATCAGCTCGAGAATCTGTGCCTGAATGGTCACGTCGAGCGCCGTTGTCGGCTCATCCGCAATCAGAAGCTCCGGATCGTTGATCAAGCCCATGGCGATCATGACACGCTGCTTCATGCCGCCCGAGAACTGATGCGGATAGTCAAGTACGCGCTTCTCTGCCTGCGGGATACTGAGCTGCTTGAGCATCTCAACGGTTCGCTTCATCGCCGCTTCCTTAGGTACCCGGTTATGCTGACGGATGTTCTCAACAATTTGATCACCGATCCGGTACACCGGGTTCAGCGATGCAAGCGGATCCTGGAAAATCATGGAAATCTGGCGGCCGCGCAGATCCCTCAGCGTCTTGCCCTTAGGATTGTGTTTCAAAATATCGACTGTTCCCTCATTGGAATAATACGTAACCTCACCCTCCGGGATGAAGCCGGCCTTGGGTAACAGCCGCATGATGGCGTGTGCAGTAACGCTCTTGCCACAGCCGCTTTCACCGACCAGTCCCAGCGTCTTACCACGACGGACATTGAGGTCAACGCCGTTCACAGCCTTGACCAGTCGTCTGCCGACCCGGAACTGGACTTTGAGTCCTTTCAGAGTCAGGATATTTTCATTTAATTGTTCGCTCATGACACACGCTCCCTTACATCTGATTGGGATCGAAAACATCCCGCAGCCCGTCGCCAAAGAAATTGACACCGAGCACAAACAAGGCAATCGCAACACCCGGGAAAACCCAGAGCCATGGATAATTACTGATAACCATAATCTCTTTTGCAGCATCCATGATATTGCCCCATGTTGGTACGCTGGACGGAACACCCAGTCCGATGAATGACAAAGCTGCCTCCTGAAGGATGAAGCCTGCGGTGTTCAAGGTCAGCTGGACAACAACCGGACCCAGACAGTTTGGCAGAATGTGTCGGAACGCAATGGAAACATTGCTGATCCCGAACGCTCTGGATGCTTCGACGAAACTTTCTTCTCTCAGTGAAAAGAAGCGGCCTCGAACCAGTCTGAACGTGGCAATCCAGCCAGTGAATATGAAGACAAATATCAGGTTCCTCATACTCTGTCCGACAATGGCGACCAGCACCAATACCAGTAAGAGCTGTGGTATGGAGGAAACCAGTTCCGCAACCTTGACAAAGAAAGAATCCAGCCAGCCGCCATAAAGGCCACAGAAGCTGCCGATGATGACGCCGAGAATCATACCGCCGATTGCACCGGACAGACCGATCAGGATGGACATCCGGCCGCCATACAGGACGCGGGCAAAAACATCGCGCCCGATTTTATCCGTGCCAAACAGATGCGTGCTGCTGGGTGCCTGGATTCGTTCGGACAATGATATTTTCGCCGGGTCATAATCTGTCAGAAGCGGAGCTATCAGACAAAGGACAACAACGAATAAGACAATTAAAAGTCCCATAACTGCCAGCTTGTTTCGCAAAAACCGTTCGGTATTTCGTTTGGCCAGACTGGATTTTTTGGGTTTACGCTGTTCCATAACAGCTGCTGTTTCAGCCATATCATGCACCTCCCTGGTTTTTGCTGCTGCCAAGACGGACACGCGGGTCCAGCACAGCTGTGAAAAGATCAATCAGAACACTGGCAAACAGCGCGACGATGGAGAGCAGTAAAATAATAATCAGAACCAGCTGATAATCGCTGGCGTTGATGGCTGTCAACAGGCGGTTGCCGATACCGGCATAGCCAAAGACCTGTTCGATAACGACCGCGCCGCCGATAAGCATCGGAAGACGCAGCAGGATCATAACACTGATCGGCATCATCGCATTGCGGAAAACATGGAATGTGTAGACCTTCCATTCCGGCAGTCCTTTAGCCCGCGCCGTTTTAACATAATCCTTGTTAAGCACGTCCAGCATTGAATTTCGCGTATGGCGCATCAGCGCAGCGGTCAGTGTGATACCAAGGCTGAAGGATGGCAGAACAAGGTACTTCAACGATTGCCAGAAATTGAGCCCGATGTCCGTACGACCTTGAGCCGGGAACCATTGCAGGCGCACGGCAAAAAACAAGATGGCAAGGATACCGATGAAGAATTGCGGGATGGAAATACCCAGAACACCGAGAACCGAAGACAGGTAGTCAACAATGGAATTTTGTTTGATTGCCGCGAAAATACCCAGAATCAGACCTATCAGAGTGGATACAACCAGGGCAACCATCGTTAAAATAATTGTTGCCGGAAGCAGATTTTTGATAATGTCTTTGATCGGGCTTCCTGACATAACGCTGATCCCCAAATCACCTTTTAGCAGATTTATAACCCATCGACCATAACGGATCAGCATCGGGTCATTTAAGCCAAGCGATTCTCGCATTGCATCTAATTCTTCAGTTGTCATTGAACTCATCTGGTCTGGCGATAACATAGCGGTCAGCGGATCACCCGGGGTGAGCTCGAGACCGATAAACGCCAGCAGACTGATGACAATGACCATTGGAATTAGAAGGAGCATGCGTTGGAAAAAATATTTGAGCAACTGTCTCACATCTCCTTTACTGCCTGAACGATATTCAGGTAAAAAATAGGATAATTAAAGCACTACAAACATAGTTGTGTCGCAATTAACGTAGCATAAAACGAAAGATCGGTCAATATACACAAAGGTTCGCAAAGCGTACACGTTATCGGTATCCAACCTGACAACACATGAAACATCTTTTATCAACATAATCGATTAACGTCACTTTTGAAGTGTGCTATAATCGTTTCTCAGATCGGAAAGGTTTACATGCCAGATTAAACCGGTCTGAAGAAAGAGGTGATATCAACATGGGGCAAACGTGGCCGCTTGGCAATCAGAATCTTAAAATAGGCATCATGGGTATGACAGAAGGAAACGGACATCCTTACTCATGGAGTGCCATTTACAACCACTACAACCAGTCTTATATGGATCAGTGTCCGTATCCTGGCATTGCCACTTATCTGAATAAACAACCCCGGGAGACCTTTGGTATTGAGGGCGCGCGGATCACGCATATTTTCTGTAACGATCGAAAAGACGCAGAGGATGTTGCACGCTGTTCATTGATACCAACTGTTGTTGACAAGCCGGAGGAGATGATCGGTGAAGTCGATGCGGTCATCTGCGCGACAGACATTGGCTCTGAGCACGTCGATCGCTGCAGGCCTTTTATGGAAGCCGGCATACCCATGTTTATTGACAAGCCGATGGTCGACAACGAAGCTGATCTGCGCACGTTTGTCCGCTGGCATGATGAGGGCCGACACTTCTTATCTTCTTCCTCCAACCGGTACATCAAATCCATGGAGCCATATCATCAGAATCATTATGAACTGGGAAAGTTGATGTATATCTGTCAGCCGATGACGAAAAAGTGGGAGACATACGGTATTCATGCATTGGAATGTATGTATCCGCTGCTCGGTGAGGGGTTTGAGTCAGTACAAAATAC
>JAAYBY010000218.1 GCA_012729935.1 Clostridiaceae bacterium
ATCTGATCCCAGTTCATAGCACAACAGCCTCCCTAAAGTCTTCGTCATGCTCCATGAAGGACAGATGATTCATCTTATACTTCTTAAGAATAAAATGGGTTTGCGTGGAGACAACTGAATCCAGTGGAGCGATTTTTTCTGATACAAACCGGGCAACGGCTTTCAGAGAGGAATCCTCGACAATGACCATCAGGTCAAATCCTCCCGACATCAGGTAGCAGGACTGCACTTCCGGATGTCGATAGATCCGGCGTGCGATATGGTCAAACCCCTGATCACGCTGCGGGGTAACGCGTACTTCAATCAACGCAGTCACTGCATCCCGACTGGTCTTATCCCAGTTGATCGCTGTGCTGTATCCGAGAATGACTTTTTCCTCTTCACATATTGAAATCGTCTTCTCAATCTCATCGGCTGAGTAACCGGTCATGACAGCGATTTCTTCTACTGTCAGCCGGGCATTCTGCTCTAGAAGCGATAGTATTTTTTCCTGGTCTATCATGTACATACCTCCGTTTAACAAATCCTTATCGACCACTCGGTCTCATAAATGACAGAAAACCAGACTGAACGCATCAGCCTGGTTCTTCCTTATGAATCGAAGCCCATTCAAATGCGTGCGACACCAGTTTTCTTAGCTGCAGCTGCAACAGCTGAAGCAACGGCGGGTGCGACCCGTTTGTCAAAAACAGACGGGATAATGTAGTCCGGTCTCAGCATATCTTCCGTTATCAGTTCTGCAATAGCCCATGCAGCTGCCAGTTTCATCTCATCATTGATATCACTGGCCCGAACATCGAATGTTCCTCTGAAAATGCCCGGAAATGCAAGGACATTATTGATCTGGTTGGCGGTATCTGAGCGGCCGGTCGCGACGACTGCCGCTCCGGCAGCATGCGCCTCATCCGGCATGATTTCCGGCACTGGATTCGCACAGGCGAAGACAATCGGTTTTTCAGCCATCGTACGAACCATATCCTGTGTCAGGAGACCCGGTGCTGATACGCCGATGAAAACATCGGCACCTTTGACCACTTCCGCAAGTGAACCTTTGCGTTTTGAACGGTTTGTTTCAGCTGCTAAAGCCGCCTTGTATGGATTTAAATCTGTCCGGTCCTCATGGATTGCACCTTTTCGGTCACAAACGATCACATCAGTTAATCCGGACGCCATCAGAAGCTTGACAATCGAAGTAGCAGCTGCGCCGGCTCCATTAACCACCACTTTGACTGATTCCAGTTTTTTATCAACCACACGAAGTGCATTGATCAGACCAGCCAGTGTCACAACGGCTGTTCCATGTTGATCGTCATGGAAGATCGGAATGTCACAGCAGGCTTTCAGTTTTTCTTCTATCTCGAAACAGCGTGGTGCCGCAATATCTTCAAGATTGATACCGCCAAAACTGCCGGCAAGCAAGCGAATGGTGTTCACGATATCATCGACATTTTTCGAACGGATGCAGAGCGGGAACGCATCGACGTCAGCGAAACTTTTGAATAAGACGCATTTCCCTTCCATGACCGGCATACCGGCTTCCGGACCGATATCTCCCAGTCCGAGCACGGCAGTCCCGTCGGTGACAACCGCTACCATGTTCCAGCGACGTGTATATGTATAGGAAAGGTCAACATTTTCAGAGATTTTCAGGCACGGTTCTGCGACACCCGGAGTATAGGCAATCGATAAAGCCTGACTGTCTGTGACCGGGGCACGTGATATGACTTCAATTTTCCCCTGCCACGCCTCGTGCTGCTTGAGTGCCTTCTCTTTAATATCAGACATAAAGGGATCCTCCTATTTCTCCTGATCGTGATTTTTTCCCGAAACATTAGAATTTGATGGTATCATAAATGGAACTTTCTTTACAAGCTGCAGATAGAGAATTCCCATCAGGCGACCTTGTACCAATGCCTGGATGACGACGAAAAATGTGTTCAGTACCGTATAGGAAAGCTGATTTCCGGACACCAGTTGCGACAAGATACTTTGTGGTACCGACAGCACAAATGATACCAAGAAAACCCTGATAAAGATCGATAGTTTTTTCCCTCTGGTCGTATCGAAACTCAGCTGCATCGCTTTAAATAGTTTTTTCTGTCCAAAAACCAGATGCAGCGGCAAAAAATACATCATGAAAACGAAAACAATCAACGGTATGAACGCCAGCATGGCAGACATCGCTGCAGGGATTGCGATAATCGCTGTCAGCATGATCAGCTGCGGAACAGTCTTCAAACATCTGACAAAAACCGGTCTACCGGCAGACCCTTCTTTCTCATCTATGTATAAGACCGAATACATCAGTGTGAAAAAAGCTGTGATCAAATATGACAGAAACATAAGCCCCAAAAATAGCCTGTTTCCGGGAGAAAGTAAATCCCAACCAACAGCCTGGGCAGTACGTCCGGCCAGAGTTGCCTCAACAGCTGCCAGCAGCGGATCAAAATTTTTATCCCCTACCGGCAGCACCCAAGGCAAAATATTCACAATATAGAGAAACAAAAACCATAACTGAACGCGACGTTCTTGTTTCACTTTGTGAATCTTGAATGCTTCAATCAAAATCAATAACGTCAAAAATGGCTCCTTCTCCGTTTAAAACATGAACCTGCAGTGCAGCATCTGCATCTGCCTGACTTATTTTTTTGACGCGGCCTGAATGGTCAGATCTTCGCAGATATGACCGTTGACAATGTGCTCAGCAACAACACGACGTGCTTTTGATGCGTCCATTCTGACATAAGTCACTTTATCGCCATTGGGTTCGATCACTTCGATAATCGGCTCAAGCCGACAGACACCGATACAACCTGTCATGGCAACATTTGTTTCGTGAATCCCCCGAACGTTTAACTCATCCTGAAGCGCATCCATAACAGGCTTGGCACCGGCTGCAATCCCACATGTCGCCATGCCAACGATAATTTTACGATTCTTATACTCACGCGCCAGACGGTTCTGAACGTCCTGGCGAATGTTTTCCAGATCAGAAATTGTTTTCATATTGATCCTCCTTGTGACGCTGTTTGACGGGTGTTCAACAGATACACTCCGTCGCTTTTGGCTCAAGCCATTATATCATTGGGTATGTGCAGTCGCAATGAGCAGATGCACAGATGCATCAGGACGAAATGAATACTTGGACGCTGTTTTGACGACACCAGTATTTCTCTTTCAAAGATGGTCACTTCCTAACGCCTGTTTTCACATGGTTGAATCGATGCAGCTTTAAAAAAACTTAATGTACTTGTTTGACGGAATTATCTGTGTTATGATTGCCTCAACGGAATAAGTTTGTTTACAGTCCGAGCCTAACTACATAGAAGGTAAACTGCCTCTTGATGTCATGCAAAGCCACTGTCATTCATCCCTTATCCGAATTTATCAGGAGGTATGTTATCATGCCAGACAAAATGCTTAATTGTAAAGATTGTGGTGCTGAGTTTGCTTTTACAGAAGGCGAGCAAGCGTTCTACAAAGAAAAGGGATTCGAGAATGAACCCGTCCGTTGCCCGGATTGCCGCAGAGCACGTAAAAATGCCAGACGTCAGCAGGGCGGTTACGACAACCGGTTCTGATTCTGATTCACATCAACTAAAAAAGGTGGTTTTACGACCACCTTTTTTGTTGCCATCATTTTATCATTCCATCATTTCCTGTTGAAGCGATAAGAGCATTTCAATCTGTGCAGGCGGAATCGGCGGGCTTAACCAATACCCCTGCATGGCGTCAAGACTGAATTGACCCAGGCGCTGGTGTATTGCCTGCGTTTCAACACCTTCCGCGATTACTTTTTTGTGGGCGGAATGTGCAAGATTGATCATTGAGGATAGCAGCAGCTCACCGTATGCGGACGCAATAAAACGTCGCGTCATGTGCTGACTGAGCTTAATCGTTGAAAAATCAGGCTGCTGATCCTCTACCAACTGGCAAAATCCTTCGCAAAAGTCATCCAGATAAATCTGAATATCCATCTGTCCCAGTTCGATCAACGCTTTCTGAACGGCAGATTCATTGTTTTTGTAATCTGACTCATGTATCTCTATAACCAGATGCTTTGATGATAATCCGCTTGCCTCAATACTCTGGCGAATATGTCTGACGATATGCGGCGACTGAAGCTGTCTCAAGCTGAGATTAACCGTCAATCGGCACGAATCAGATTGATTGATCAGACCGGATTCGATCCAATGCTTCATCTGCTGACATGACGCCTGAAACGCCCAGTCCGTCAACTGTCGGTCCATGCCGATTCGTTCCGCCTCCGGCAGGAATTCGGCAGCTGTCAATAGTCCGTCAGTCGGAGAATTCCATCTCAACAACGCTTCAAGCGCAATGATTCTGTTGCTGTTCGCTGCAACGATCGGCTGATAATGCAGGCAGATCTGATTCTGCTCAATTGCCGCGCGAAGATTGCGTTCGAACAAATTTTGCTGTTCAAACTGACGC
>JAAYBY010000219.1 GCA_012729935.1 Clostridiaceae bacterium
CATACTGCCCTCATATAACCATTCATAGCGTTTCATAAATCAGCTGGAAGATCGATTGAAACTGATAATTGATCATAGCACAGAAGCAGTCTCAATCGCAAAAAATCAGACTGATGAGCCGTCCACTGTCCGGCCTGTTGTTTTCATTGCATGCTGAACGGTCAGTCGATTATAATGAACAGGGTTCGATGGTCAGATTTGCATACAAATATCGAAGTAACCATCTGGAAAAACAGGAGGCGTCCGATGCGGAAAATGACATGCAGCAGCTGCGGTAAAGCCTTCATAGCCGATGACAATGCTGTTACAGCCTATTGTGTACACTGCGGTCAGTTAAACAGCCTGCCGGATCCGATACAATCCGAAAGTCCGAGGATCAGTCAACAGACCGATGAAACCTGGAAACGCCAATTCGAAGCGCTTCGGTTCAAAGTCATGAACAAGAAAACGGGTGAGCATTCGGATCAACTGATTGGTTTATGGACCCTGCTTCTTTTTCATGGTCGGAACAGTCAAGGTATCTTCAGTCGTCGACGGGCAGTCAAAGATGTCAATCAATTCTGGCAGAAAAACGGCTTTGAACGCGTGTTGACGGCAGCTGGATCCCAGGCGCAGCAATTGCTGTACGATCAGTTGTACGATGCTGCCCGTATCTATTATCAGGCTTGCAAAGAAGACCCGCATTATGGCACAAAGCTGTTCAATCTGATGAAGCTCAAGCCTGATCAGACAGCCGGAAAAACAGCTTCTGAAATCGTCAATTTCATTTTCAGTTACTGGCTGCATATGGATTCAATTTTGCACCGTGATCAGATCTTTAAGGCTGCCTGGTTTGCGTTTGCACCGTCTTTTCCGGAGTATCAGAACGTATTATCGAACAAAGTCCAACAGCTGCCAGAGGCAGAACGCAAAGAGATCGGCGGCATCATCGGTATCGATCTCTAATCTTCGACTGGTTTTGTTTCACATCTTCGATAACAGATCACAAAACGAGAAAGGAAATATCTATGAACATCGGAATTATTGTTTTCTCTCAGTCAGGGCATACGCTTAGCGTTGCTGAAAAGCTTCAGGAACGGTTAAACCAACTGAGCCATCCGGTGCAAATTGATGCGATTACCATTGAAGGAGAAGCTGCTCAAGACAAATTTCAACTAACACATCAGCCGAATGTGTCCGGTTACGACGCACTTATTTTTGCGTCACCGGTTCAGGCTTTTTCCCTGAATCCGGTCATGCAGGCTTATCTTAACGGTTTGCCATCTTTAGAGAATAAGCCAACAGCCTATCTGGTCACCAAACAACTGCCGTTTAACTGGACTGGCGGCAATCGCGCAATCAAGACGATGCAGTCAATTTGCCAGAAAAAAGGGGCCCGCATTCTTGGTTCAGCGATAGTCGTCTGGCAGGATGCGAGGCGGGATGATACAACAGAAAAAGCTGTAACATTACTGTCACAGCTATTTTCTGACCATTAACGTTTCCTCGCTTTGCGCAAATAGCTAACCGGCTTCCCAGTCTGCCAACCGGTCAGGCCAGCGTCCTGACCGGCCTTCCTTCGATGTAACCGCGATACCCAAGAGGCTCCAGCTGAAAACGGGGGCCATCCTGATCTGCCCATTCAAACCCATATAGTTTGGGATCGTATCGATCGATCAGTGACCAGAGTTCGCTGATCGCATCCTCAAAATCCTCATCCGCATAGGGCTCGCCCTGAAAAATCATCATCTTGCAGGGCGGCATGTCAATCAGGTCGAATCCTTCGGGTATCTTTCCATCGTAATTTTCCGGAACCTCAACGCCTTGAACATATTCGGATGTGCCTGGTTTGATCCAGTCAGCAGGCAGCCAGAAACCAGCCGGTTCGTAGAGCGCCTCTTTAACGCTGGTCAGAATCCCCCAGATCTCACAGCCAACTTCCTCGCAGTATTCGAAATAGTGAGTTGCCTGGATACCGCGCCAGATTAGTGCTTTACGGGCAGGGCGTTCGATGACCTGAACAAAAACAGAACGAACGGGTTTTTCTTGATCCATAGATTCAATCCTCCTCTTCTCACGATAAACATAATAGTCTCGTACCTGATAAGGCATAAACAGGGCAATCGGCTCTGGTTTGAGCTGATATCGTTTGGGTGTAACACCGAACTGTCTTGAGAAAGCTCGCGTGAAACCCTCGTGCGAATCAAATACATAATCCAGTGCTACGTTGAGAATCGTCTTGTCCTTTGGCTGATCTCGAATCACTAAAGCTGCCTTGGACAGACGATATGCCCGGATGTAACTGAATGGTGTAAGACCGGTCAGCTCTTTAAAAATCCGCTCTGTGTGCCAGGGTGAGTATCCGGCAACGCGCGCCAAAGCTGACAGGCTGATTCGCTCACCAAGATGGTTGCGGATGTACTTCTGCATCCGATTAACAGCATCAATTTTATCCCACTGCTCCATAAATCACCTCAGGTACGAGTCTATCAGTAAGCCTGACTGATTTCTTGACTGGAATTGCTCTGTTTGGTGCAGCGTCTTTCATTTATTTGATTAGTAGACAGATCAATCTATACGCACGGATTATGAATCACGTTCCTCAGCCTTTCGGTAAAGGGCTTCAATATCCTGTCTGCTCAGCAGCCTCTCAACGATAAAGGCGATGACA
>JAAYBY010000220.1 GCA_012729935.1 Clostridiaceae bacterium
GAGTTGTAATCGTTCCGTTGATCCGTTTGTCAGCCGGATGCTGAACAGGCGTAAAATCGTATATTTCACGTTCCTTGGGAACGACGACGATTCCGCCTGGATGTTGGCCGGTTGTCCGCTTAACACCGATTAACCCTTGCGACAGCCTGCGGATTTCGGCCTGGGTCACAAACTGGCTGTGATCCTCATAATACTTGCGAACAATCGCCTGTGCATTTTTTTCCGCATAGCTGCTGATGGTGCCTGCCCGGAATGTATGACTGCTGCCGAACATTTCCTCGATGAACCGGTGTGCTCTCGGCTGATATTCACCGGAGAAGTTCAGGTCGATATCCGGTTGTTTATCACCGTTGAACCCAAGGAATGTCTCAAAAGGAATATCCTGGCCATCCCGGTTCATCACATGTCCGCAATCCGGACAGTCACGCGGCGGGAGATCGTAGCCGGAGCCAAAAGTTCCTGTCTGGTCAAAGATGGAATGGTGGCAATGCGGACAGACGTGATGCGGCGGCAGCGGATTGACTTCCGTTATGCCGCACAGTGTGGCAACCAGAGAAGATCCGACGGAACCCCGTGAACCGACGATATAACCGTCTTCATTCGATTTTTTCACCAGCTTATGGGAGATGTAGTACATGACTGCAAATCCGTTTTCGATGATCGACGCCAGCTCACGCTCAATACGATCCCGAACAGTCTCCGGCACCTGGCCTTCCCGGCCATAAACAGCTAGGGCAGCAGACCAGGTCAGATTTCGCACTTCATCAGCAGCCTGTTCAATCAAGGGCGGAAATGAACCGTCCGGAAAGGGTTTCAGGTCAGCGCTTATCTGAGCAGCGATAGCTGCCGGATGATCAATGACGGCCATTCTGGCATTCGTTTCACCCAGGTAGGCAAAAGCATCCAGCATTTCACCCGTCGTTTTGTACGATAAATCGGTCGGCTGATCAGCGTCATCATACCCCATGTCATGCATCAGCAGACGACGGTAAATTTCGTCATCCGGGTTGACAAAGTGGACATCACCTGTCGCGCAGACCCATTTTTTCATCTGTCTGCCCCACTCAAAGATAACTCGGTTAATTTTCTGCAGATCTTCAGTGGTTGTCAGTCCGCTGTCCGGATTCCGTAGATAAAAAGCATTGTTATCCAGCGGCTGGATTTCAAAATAGTCATAAAACCGGGCCAGGCGAAGAGCTTCTGGCGAACGAAGCTGTTGCAGTGCCTGCTGTACATCATATGAGGAGCGATAGGCATTGAGTGCTGACTGGAATATTTCTCCGCGCTCACAGGCACTGCCGACAATCAGCCCCGCTTTGTAGTAGGTTAACAGGCTTCTTGGGATACGCGGACGCATGTGAAAAAAGTTCAGGTGTGAGTCCGAGACAATCCGATATAAATGATAGAGTCCTAAACGGTCTTTCGCCTGAAGAATGACATGATAAACCGTTTGGTTATGACCGACCACCTCATCCTGGCCCAGACAGCCAGCCAGCTGGTTGAGCTGATCGATCGTAGTCACCTGGCTCCTTTGCCAGAGCTGTGAGAAAACCATGCCGCAGGCCAGTGCGTCAGATTCAGCCCGGTGGGCCTGATCGAGCGGCACGCGAAGATGTTCTGCAACCTGACCAAGCCTGTGGTTTTTCAAGTCCGGCAGGAACAATCTGGCCAGCGCCAGTGTGTCAATCAACGGCGGATTGAATTTGATCGTCGGGTCTGTGTCCTTTTCTGTGCGGATGCCTTCATACCGCAGAAAATTAATATCGAAGAACACATTATGGCCGACCACAGGACGGTCGCCGATCCACTCATTCAGTTTTTCCAATACGGACAGCGGCGAGGGTGCACCCGCAATCATCTCAGTTGTGATACCGGTCAGCATCTGTGATTTTTCCGATACCGGTATACCAGGATTGACCAGCTGGCAGAGACGATCTCCAGCGATAAAACCACCTTGGCCATCTGGCTCAAACCGGACCGCCGCGATCTCGATCAGCCGGTCTGTCGCTGGATCCAGACCGGTTGTTTCGACATCTATGGCGACAAAACCGTGTGCCAATGTTGTCTGTTCACAGTGCCAGGCAACCGGTTGTCCATCATCAACCAGATAACCTTCGAGACCATAGATGATCTTTATCGATGTTCCCTTTTTCTGAAGTTCAGCACGCACAGCCGCCGCCTCTGGGAACGCCTGAACCACACCATGATCCGTTATGGCGACTGCCTCATGTCCCATAAATGCAGCGCATTCAACCAACTCCCTGGTTCCGCAGGTCGCATCTTTTGCGCTCATTTTAGTATGTGCATGCAGCTCGATTCTGCGTAGCAGCTCGGAATCTGTCCGTTTCGCGAACGGTTTCGCTTTTTGAATTCCCAGTACGCGAGCCTGCAAGTCCTTGCTGAACTGGGCATCAAAACTGATTTCTGCCGCAACAGCAATTACTGCACCGTCTGCCAGCTCTGCTTGAATACGCTCTTCATCAGCAGGGCGGGCAAAAAGGATACAGCTGATTGAGCTCGTAAAATCAGTCAAATTAAATTTGAAGAGTCTACGCGTCCCATCACTGATTGTCCGGGTTTCAAAATCGAAAATTTGACCTTCAATCAGAGCCAATCCTGTCTCACTGTTTAAATCAACGATCGGAACCCGCGTCAGATCGGAATTGATACGTCCCCAGGCGACGCCATTTTGTCTTGGTTTTCGTCTCTCAGGCTGGTTTTTCACAGAACCATTTATCATAGGCTTTGTCTGCTGCTGATGATTATTTGCTGCCGTCATCTCTTTTCGTTTTTCTTTGCCTGACGTGTGGGCACGGTTTGCCCGCTCACGATGGTCCCGGCTCATCCGATGGGCATACGAGCATAAATCTTCCTTCGCTTCACCGTCCGGCTGGATAATATATGAGAGGTCTGCGTTGATATGCTTCTTCATCATCGTCTCAAGCTGCCGCAGATGTTGCTGGGTCACGACTTGTCGGGACGCATCGGACAGCAGAAGTTGAACTGCTTCACCCTGGACAGAAAAAACAGCATCCTGAAGCAGCGATGCCACGAGCGCATCTTCATGCCATAAATGACGGATCAGCCATTTACCAAGAGCTGCTGCGTAACAGGCACTTTCAGCCGCATTCATTTTTTGCGGAAATCGCTGGCTGATGATCACATCACAGGCCGACCAGACCTGCTCCAGAGCCTCCTCAAGACTACAGAGCAGGTCAGGATCACAGGGTGACTCCAGCAAACAAGATACGGTGACTGTGCCGTTTTTACGGATGTTTACCTTGGAGACATGGCCTTTGATGTCGACGAATTGACTGCGGAGTGATTCCGTCAGCTGCAGCTTGTTTACAAAATCACCGATGGCTATTTGCTTCATGACACGTATCTTATGATCCTCCAGTTGATTATTATTGACTCGGTTGTTCTTTAGCCGCTGCTATCTGCTGTCTTTCATCACACAATCGTCTGACTTCATCGATCAGCGCATCGACTGCTTCTGTTTCGCTGACTTTCCGGAGAACCTTGCCATCGCGAAAAATCATAAAATGTCCCTTGCCGCCAGCAATTCCGATATCCGCCTGCTTGGCTTCACCGGGGCCATTGACGATGCAGCCCATAACCGCAACCTTGATCGGTTCGCGGAATTCTGAAAGCCGTTCTTCCACAGCAGCCGCAATCGACTGCAGGTCAACCTCAGTTCGGCCACAGGTCGGACAGCTGATCAGCAGCGGTCCACGACTTCGTAAATTCAACGCTTTTAGAATTTGCCAGGCTGTTCGGACCTCTTCAACCGGATCGGCAGTCAGGGACACGCGCAGCGTATCACCAAGTCCCATCATGAGGAGGGCTCCGATACCAATCGCTGAGCGAACAACACCATCTCTTAGTGTGCCGGCCTCCGTCACGCCGATATGCAGCGGATAATGTGTCTTCTTGGCCAGAAGGCGATACGCTTCCAGATTTAACACAGGGTCAGATGCCTTGATGGATAGAACGATATCTTCGAAATCACATGCTTCAAGCAGCTGCATCGCTTCTATCGCCGATTCAACCATCGCTTCAGGCGTAACGCCACCAAATCGTTTGAGAATGGTGTTGCTTAGTGACCCGGCGTTGACCCCGACACGAATCGGAATGCCGCGTGTACGGGCGGCAGTGGCAATTTGTCTCAGGCGATCTTGGCCGCCGATATTACCGGGATTGATCCGTATTTTGTCGGCACCGGCATCAATAGCGGCCAGCGCCAGACGATAGTCAAAGTGGATATCCGCGACAATCGGCAGCGGTGACCGGGCACGGATTCTGCCAAATGCCTCCGCAGCCTCACTGTCCGGTACCGCAAGACGGGTTAAATCGCAACCTGCGTCAGCAAGCTGATGGATCTGTTCCAGTGTTGCACTCACATCCCGCGTATCCGTATTGTTCATGGACTGGATGACCACCGGCGCTTGTCCGCCGATCTGAAGGGACCCCACAAAAACAGGTCGTGTCTGGTATCGTTCAATCATAACTCGATCCTCATCATTTCCGTCATTTGCCAGCCAGCCGAAGCACATCGAACATCAACGCAGTCAAGGCCAGCAGTATGATAAAGGCGATACCAACCATGCCAATCAGGTTTTGTACGCGGTCAGGCAGCCGTTTTCCTCGGATGGCTTCGACGACGATCAAAATCAGGTGATGTCCGTCAAGCGGCGGGATGGGCAGCAGGTTCATGAACCCCAAAGTCACTGAAATAATGGCAAACATCCAGAGCAGCTGATAGATTTTTTCGACAAACGGTTGCTCTTCCGTTACCACATCGCTGATCATGGAAACAACACCGACCGGCCC
>JAAYBY010000221.1 GCA_012729935.1 Clostridiaceae bacterium
TCATTTTCGCAAGCAAAAACAGTCATTTGACGGGACATCAGCTAAATCTCATCCAGAGCGACTTCTCTGCCCTGTGCCATGCTCTGTACAACTGCATCAGTAAAGCGCATGTAACGAACACCGTCTGCAAAGGTAGTCAAAGTGACTGTCTCCAGGCCGCGAATCGCGTTGATAAAGGATGCTTCAACCCGCCATTCAGCTTGATCATCAGCTGCTATTGGCAGTTCCTGTAGTTTTTCATCATCTTTTTTAGCACCAAACAGCTTGTTTTCCTGAAAGCGTAATGTTCCTTCAGAGCCATACAGTACGGCTCTGGCAGGACCCGCCAGGCCGGTCACCTGAGAAATACGGATCCGAGCCTGGGCACCACAGGTCATCCGGGCGAGGACATCCATATGATCGGGAATCTGAACGGACTTGTAAAATCCGCTGTCTGGATCCTTTCTCATTTTGACAAAGGTATGACCCATTGCCATGACCCGATCTGCTTCACCGACCCAGCGCATGACCGCTTCGTACCAGATGCCGAGCGACATGATGTTATGGCCGCTGAACGCACGATCCTGACGCCAGTGTAAAAACGAATCTGAATCAACGAAGGTATTGCCATCTTCAATTTCAATGGCAAGAATATCGCCCAAAAAGCCTGTCTCGATCAGTCTGCATATTGTCTTATCTACATTAAGCGTCAGCGGAGACGGCACAATCTGGCAGACAAGATGCGGTTTCAGTTGAGATGCCTCGAACATTTGTCTTGCTTCGATGACATCCATCGCCATTCTGGCTTCGCAAAGCACGTGTTTTTCCTGAGCAATGGCTGTTAGCGTAATCGGACTGTGCAGGTATGGCCAGGTACCGATGAGCACCGCATCTATATCTGGATCCGTGACAAGCTCAAGCCAGTTATTATAAACTTTTTTTATACCGAATCGACTGGCAACTTTTGCAGATGACTCACGTGTCCGATTACAAACACCGAGCAACCGAACCTGATTCATTGCCTGAAATCCAGGTATGTGTTTTTTTATAGTGTTCTCACCGGCACCAACAATACCAATATTGAGCACTGCCTCACTCATTTCCAGATACCCTTCTTTCATCCCGCTTTAGCTTAAGTGTGAACCGCTCAGGCCAAAACGGTCAATTTCCCATCAGCTAAACAATAATGCCCTCTTGATAGCTGTTTATAGATTCATGAGATCTTTCTTTGGATTCCATCATAACACAAGCAAATTTAAATCTCATAAATGCATTTCCAACTAAAGCACCCGCTCAAATTCTAAAATAAGCCCGGTACCAAAACGGTACCGGGCCTGTCATTGACCGAAAATCAGTCAGGCTTGGTGAAACCTCAAGTCTGAAGCGAATCTTGCCTACTCAGCGGCGTTTATTGTCCACTGCTCCAGATAGCGTTCATAGTTTGACCACTCATTGGCCAAGACCAGTTCATCAGGCAAATTGATCCGCGCCGTATTGAACACCTGGATGTTCTTGATCGAATAGAGCGGCAGGTTCCAGAGCATCTCTTCTGTTTCCACAACCTGTATTTCCTTGAGGATTTCGTTCTTTTGGTTCATGTCCGTCGTTACCCACAATTCTTCGAGCAGATCATCCATTCCGGTGTAGCCGCTGGGATAGAGATTCTTGGTCATTTGCGTGGCCAGCGTTTCACTGTGAAACAGGTTATAGGCTTCTTCCACCGCCATGGCCGACAATCCAGCATAGCAGAAATGGTAGTCGCGCAGCTCGTAGATCTGGGAGACAAGGTCGCCGGTCAGGAGAAACCATTCGGCCTGGACACCGATTTCTGACAAATAAGCACAGACCGCATCCATGAAGTCGGCACTTCCCTGATCTGCTGAATAGCAGGCCAGCTTGACCTCGGTTGCGAAATCAAATCCAGCTTCCTCGAACATTGTCTTAGCCAGTTCAGGATCATAACCTAGGTCATAGACATCTGTGTTGCAGTATTCAAAGGCTGTCGGCACTTTGGTATTGATCAGCTCCGCCTGGTTGGGCATCAGGTTGTCAATCAA
>JAAYBY010000222.1 GCA_012729935.1 Clostridiaceae bacterium
CGGCTTTTTGGCCAAGACACCGCGCGGCCGTGTGCTGACGCGGCTGGGCTGGGAGCATCTCGGTCTGGCGTGTCCGGATCAGTATGAAGCACGGCTCAAAGGTCTCGGACGCGCGTTTAACGGTCTGGCAGATGAACGGCAGTTGTCGCTCGACCTGGAAAAGGATGAAGAAACAGCTGAGGAGGAAGACTGAACCATGACCGAACGCCTGACTGATGCATTGGCTCAGTTTCCGGCAACTGAGAAAATCCTGTTGCATGCCTGCTGTGGACCTTGCCTCGCATTTCCGGCCAGACAGCTGCTCAATGAAGGCCGGTTGTTTCTGGCCTGGTTTCATAATCCCAATATCCATCCGGCAGCTGAACACAAAAGACGGCTCGATGGCTTTTGGGCAATCACACAACAATACGGCATCGAAGCAGAAGCGGATTCGGTTTCAGATCCTGATCCTTGGGTCAGTTGGACTGGTACCTCGTCTGATCGCTGTACCATGTGCTATGAACGCCGCTTGTCAGCCGTCGCGCGGGAAACCGCCCGGCGCGGGCTCGCTGGCTTTACTACGACTCTGCTGATCAGCCCATGGCAGCAGTATGACGCGATTGTCGCGATCGCACACGAGGCTGCCCGTAAACAAGGTGTTCAGTTTCTTGAGCGAGACTGGCGGCCATTCTACCGGGAAGGGCAGCAACTGGCGCGGGAAACCGGCATTTACCGGCAGCGCTTCTGCGGCTGCTGGCCCTCTGTCGAGCAATCCACTTTCAAAGATAAAATCAAGCGGGAGCTTTCGGCTCTTTCGGCGTCACCAGAATCGTCTGATAACGGTCATAGATAACCATCCCCGGTTTTGCACCACGCGGTTTCTGCACATGGGAGACCGGGCAGTAGTCGACCGGGACTTTCAAGCCGGTAGGCGACTGCTTACCGCCCAGCGTAACAGTGGCACGGGAAAACCAAGCCGCGATCGCTGCGGCTTCTTCAATCGTCCGGTCGGGAAGCGGTTTTTGTTCAGTACGAACAATCACGTGGGACCCCGGCATTTTCTGGACATGAAACCACCAGTCGTCTTTCGCAGCTGTTCGCAAAGTCAGCGAATCGTTTTGCAGATTATTGCGCCCGACCAGAATGGTGAAATCATCTGAACTGATAAACTGGCGCGGCGGTAAGGCCTTGCTTTCGTTCGTCTTCTTTGGTTTTGCTTTCGACGACTTACCGGCAGCGATGCGTTTCTGGTGCCGACGGACGCGGCTGCCGGCTTTACCCGGATTAAGACGATCTACAGTCAGAAGCGTTTGATCCACCGGCAGAGCTGACTCGTCGCGAGAGCGAACGAGGCCGCCCTGGTCAATCTCTTCCTGAATAGCCGCGAGCGCTTCCATCGTATCGGCCTCGGAGAGTTCGTGCAGCAAACTTTCCAGCCAGTCGATCTCCGCCAGATCGTGCCGGAGCAGCTTTTGGCTGATTTCTCCGCGCCGCTTGACGCGCGCATAGGTTTTAAAAAGCAGCTGTGCTGTCCGCGCAGCCGTACGACCCGGCTCAATGGGGATCAGGACGAGCGGCTGCTCCGGATCAAAATAGTCGATCGCCTCGAGTGTCGGAGATCCTTCCACCCAGCGGGACAGATTGGCGAGGATCAGGTTGCCGGTTTTCTGAATGGAATCGCTATCAGCGGCCGCCTCTACATCATCCTGATGGATCGCGCGCTTATGTAAAGCCAGCTCCAGCGCTTTTTTGACGCGCTTGACCATAACGTCTCTCCGCTGGTTGATTTGGTTTTGACGGTTCTGATCGGTATAAAAGCGATCCATTGCCGCTGACAGGGTCGGCACAGCCTGCCGGTAGGCAAATGACTGAAGCGGCAGTGCATGAAAATCGACGGGAATCCGGTCGCCCGGCTGTTTCAAAAAAACGGATGGCTGATACTGGCCGTTGACAACGGCTGAAAGCACTTCGTGCAGCGAAAGGCGCAGCCGGCTGATCTGTGAATCATCGAGTTCGCCGGCGCGCAGACGATCATCCAGTCCGGAGCGGTAAACCACTTCCTGGCAGAGTTGCGGTGAAAATCCCTGAATCCAGATCAGGAGTGCCTGAGATAAAGTTTTTCCGGCTACGGCAGCCGGCCAGGGAAGCGAGCCGTTCTGTAGGGCTGAAAAAACGTGATCTGGCTGATCCTTGTCCTGCTCCGGCGGACGAACATAGCGACGGGCAGGCATCACTTCGCGTACGCGGCTGACCGCAGCGTCCACATGAATGAGGGAATCGTGGATAAAGCCGTCCTGGTTGAGCAGGATGATATTGCTATGACGGCCCATAATCTCGACAACCAGCGTCTTGCTGACGGTATCGCCGAGCTCATCGGTGTTCTGGAAGTGAAAATCGAGAATCCGCTCAAATCCTGTCGTGCTGACGTTGAGCAGACGGGAACCGGACAGGTGCTTGCGCAGCAGCATGCAGAACATCGGCGGCGATCCCGGGTTGTCTCCCGGATCATCGGTCAGGTGAACCCTGGGTGCGGATGGATTTGCCGACAACAGAAGCCGGCTGTTCTGTCCGTTGTTTCGCAGCTGAAGGATCAATTCAAAGCGGTCCGGCTGATAAATCCGGTCAACGCGCGCGTTTGCCAGCGTCTGATTGAGTTCGGTTGCCAGGCAGTTGATAGATACGCCGTCTAAGGGCATGAAGTGCCTCCAGTCTCTTGAGTGTGAATCGAATGAACGGTATACTTGAAGGTGAAAGGATGTGGCCAAATGGCAACCGCACAGACGACTCGTCGCACAACTTCACGAAGCGGAGGCAAACGTCCCGGTAGACCGCGCAAAAAATCGCAAAGCCTGCCGCGGGTTATTTTAAGCCTTCTGGCGCTGTCCTGGGTGGGCCGCGCTTTTCTGGTCAGCCTTCTGATCGTTGGTGTGACTGGTTTAAATCTTCTGATCAGCCGCAATCAGTATGACCTGTTTTTCCTGATGGTCGGTATTGAGCTGATTGTGGCCGCCTGCATCGGCTGGCTGTTGCTCGCGTTCAGGCGCAGCTGATCACCCTGAACCGTCTTTCGGCCGGCCCAGCCGGTCAATCAGCTTGATGGTCGCATAAAACAACCCAAGAACCAGAAAGACAATGACCAGACCGGACAGGGCGACAAATCCGCCCTGTGCCAGCAAATCCATTTGTTGAAGCTGTTCAATCCATGACATAATATATCGCTCCTGTTATCTTGCTATCAGCATGCTTACCAGCTGAATCATCAATCCGCCAGCCACGATGGAACCCAATTGTCCGGCTACATTGGCGCTGATCGCCGGCATGAGGATGAAGTTGGTCGGATCCTCTGCTTTGGCCATGCGCTGAACGACCCGCGCGGACATCGGGAATGCCGAGATGCCGGCTGCGCCGATCATCGGGTTGACTTTCTTTTTCAGGAAAAGATTCATGAATTTGGCGAAGAGGACACCGCCGGCTGTATCGAAGATAAAGGCGAACAGGCCGAGCAGCATGATCAGGGCTGTATTCCACTGGATGAATTTTTCACCGACCATCGTTGAGCCGATGGTCAGACCCAGCAGAATGGTCACCAGGCTGGACAGTTCATTCTGCGCTGATTTAGAGAGTTTCTCGAGAACACCGCATTCACGGATGAGGTTGCCGAACATCAGGGATCCAACCAGCGGGGCACTCATCGGAACGACCACACCGGCGATGATGGTGATGACGATCGGGAAGAGGATCCGAACAGATTTAGACACTTTGATATCCGTATAATCCATGCGGATCAGGCGCTCCTTCCGTGAAGTCAAAGCGCGGATCACCGGCGGCTGGATAATCGGAACGAGAGACATGTAAGAATAGGCGGCAACAGATATCGGCCCCATATAATCCTTGAGCTGAAAATGGTTGGCGACATAAATGGTCGTCGGACCGTCAGCTGCGCCGATGATACCGACAGCAGCTGCTATCTTCATCGCTTCGTCACTGAAGATGCCGAGTTTGGGCATGATGATCAGCGTAATCAGAAAGGTGATGAAAATACCGAACTGTGCGGCCGCACCGAAGAAAATCATGAACGGGTTTTTCAGCAGGGGTGTGAAATCAATCATCGCACCGACTGCGATGAAGATCAGGATCGGAAACAGCTCGGTCGCGATACCGGCGTCAAACAGGACTTTTAAAAAGCCCGGTGACGATTCCTGTCCGATAACGGCGGCGACACCTTCAATGGTTGGCGGCAGATTGGCCAGAATCGCCCCGAACCCGATCGGCAGCAGCAATGCCGGCTCATAGTCCTTGGCGATTGCCAGATAGATCAGTACGCCTGCGATGACAAACATGACGAGCGTTCGCAGGCCGTTGGCTGAGCCGAAGTAAATAATGCCGCTGAATAGCTCTCGAAAAACGTCACTCATAAGAATTCAATCCTTTCCGACTGTTAGAGAATAAGGTGAGGTCAGGGTGTGGGCTGCGGTAAAATACCTTTTTGGAAATTATCAAGCAGTTTACGGATTTTGTCTGTGGGGTCGATCAGGCTCGACAGGGAAGCGTCATGGTTGATCGCGTCAATCAGCAAGGCAACAAATTTTGCCATGTTGACATCAACATACCAGGGTGCTTTGAGGAGGTCCGGCTGCCGGTATACCAGATTGGTCGCAAAGACGTAGTTGAATTC
>JAAYBY010000223.1 GCA_012729935.1 Clostridiaceae bacterium
CAGGTTCGATCAGCGCTTCATACGGCACCTTTAATCCGGTTACCTTTGAAACCGTCAGATCAAGGCTGATCAGCCGTCTATCGGAAAGCCATTCCAGGCGATGACTGGTTTGAAAAACAACCATCGTACCGTCTTCCAGCTTTTCAAGCCGCTTGACCCGGCAGTTCTCAATTTCCAGACCACTGTCGGCAATCACCAGCGTATGCATCGAGTCCAGCGGAAAAGCAGCAACCTGATTACCCGACAGAGTCACCGCAATACTTTGCATAAGATTCGAAGCGATCCGAAGCACCGGCTGATCCTGCACGATCTCAGAATGGGCAGACAGAACAGCCTGACTGTTTTGAATCAAGCTGCTGATTGCAGCCGCCGGCATCGTCTGCATGGCGGCGTTGCTTAACTGTTCTTCAGATCCGTCCAGCTTATAGGATACCAGACCCGGTTTTTCACAAACCAGAGTAGCTGCCTGCAACCCCAATGATTCCTGCAGAGCGGACTGGGTCTGTCTGAGCTGCGTCAGGCGGGCATCCTGAAAATCGACCGACATCAACTTGGCTGTTCGCTGTTCAAGGATCATGTCGATTGAAACCTGATAGTCCTGTATCCGTGCCAGTTCCTGCTGCGTCAGATCATTGCGCAGCAGTGTAATAACCGATGCCAGCGAATCGGCGCTTTCTTCATAGATCGCACGTGCTCCGGATCCTTTTCCGTCTCTCATCAGCTCATTTTGAAGATCGACAATATCTTTTTCGCATTTCTGCAACTCAGCCAATTCCGCTTCTTTGCCCTCGGGAATGATCATGGCCAGTTTCTGGCCTCTGGCAGCTCTGCTTCCCTCTGTGGCAAGGGGTTTAAGCGTTCCGGAAGTCGGTGCCAGAAACAGTGTTTCATCTCGGGCAATCAATCCGGATGCCTGAACGGTATGGGTCAGCTCACCTTGCTGAATAAAAGCGAAGCGTGGATTGGGTGCAGCCTCGCGCATCACAATGATGATTGCGAAGATGGTCACAACCATGATCAGCAAAACAAGTACCGTCAGTGAAAAGGCGCGACTTCTGGCCTTCCTTCTTTCGATCTGGATCAGCCGCTCCTCAGCCCGCATGTGCTGCGTTCTGTTATCGCGCTCAGTCGCTTGTCTTGCGGTGCCGTGGACAGACGAACCGGATGGTTTCTGCCTGGCTGTCGTTTGCGCAGGTGCGTTCCGCTGAGTTTTTTGAGCGGATGAGACAGGACGTACGCGTTTTCGCTGCTTCATGACGGCACCTGCCTCATACCTTCTGCAGCCATCATACAGGCCAGACGGATATTGTCAAAACTCAAACCACCCTGCATATAAGCGGGGTAAGGCGGTCGCATGGGGCCATCAGCAGACAATTCAATCGAGGCACCCTGCACAAAAGCTCCGGCTGCCATAATAACCGGATCATCATATCCGGGCATGGGCCCTGCTTCCGGGTAGACAAAAAAATCAACCGGGGAAGCTTTTTGAATCATCTGGCAGAAGGCGGTCAGTCGTTCGGCAGACTGGCAGTCAATGGTCTGAACGATGTCACCCCGTTCTGCAAACGGTCCGGGGGTCGTTTTCAGGCCTGCCTGATCAAAAAAAGCTGCCGCAAATACAGCACCTTTTAAGCTTTCCGAAACGGTTTGCGGAGCCATGTATAATCCCTGGGTTAACAAACGGGAAAATCCGAGTGTCGGCCCGACTGCCCGTCCCAGTCCAGGGGCATTGAGACGGTCGGCTACCCGTTCAACCAATTCGCTGCGGCCAGCTGCATAACCACCGGACGGACACAATCCGCCTCCGGGATTTTTGATCAGTGATCCTGCACAGAGATCAGCACCGGTCATGCAGGGTTCCTCTGTTTCAACAAATTCACCGTAGCAGTTATCGACAAAAACAATGATGTCAGAACGATAGCTGTGAACCAGATCGCTGATCGCCTTGATGTCTGATGCCCGCAAAGAGCGACGCTGTGTGTAACCTCGTGATTTTTGCAAAAAAACCATCCGCGTGCGCTGTGTCAGCGCGTGTCGGATCGCGTCAAGATCCGGAGAACCGTCCGGCAGAAGCACCACTTCGCGGTACGAGACGCCCAGTGTCTTCAGTGACGATGGATGCGGTTCCTGGCCGGGTTTGCAGCCGATGGCTGTCTGAATGGTATCGTACGGCAGCCCGGTGACGGACAGCAGTTCATCACCGGGTCTTAGCATCGCAAACAGGCAAAGTGAGATTGCCTGGGTACCGGAACTGATCTGGATGCGAACCAGAGATGCCTCAGCGCCCATCGCGAAAGCGAAGGCGGATTCAAGCTGCTCACGACTCTGATCACCATAACCATAGCCGGTACTGCCGCCGAAATAGG
>JAAYBY010000224.1 GCA_012729935.1 Clostridiaceae bacterium
AGAAGAACTATGACTTCACACCGGCTTTCCAGTATGTTGCACCGATTATACAGGCGGCTGATCTGTCGATCTGCAATTTTGAAGGAACACTGGCCGGCCCGCCTTTCACCGGCTTTCCGCTTTTTTCGGCACCGGATGCGATTGCCGACGCCTTGTACACCGCCGGATTTCGTGCTGCCTGGACCGCAAACAATCATATTCTGGACAAAGGACTGGATGGTCTGCTTCGCACGACCCGTATCCTGCAAGATAAAAACCTGCAGGTGATCGGTACACGACTTGATCAAACACAGCAGTCGGATGCTGTCGTCAATGTTCAAGGGTATCAGATCGGGCTGATAGCCTATACATTTGAAACGATCGGGACAGAAACGCAGCCGGCTCTCAACAGCGTACCCATCCCGAAAGACGCGATACCCCTGCTGGATTCCTTCAATCCGTACCGTTCGGAAATCTTTGAACAGAATCTGAAGAACATCGTTGAGCGAGCGGTGGTATTAAGACAGAAGGGTGCGGAAATGATTTGCCTTTCTCTGCACTGGGGCGATGAATATAAAACGAAAGAATCAGATTATCAACGAAAAATGGCGCAGCGTCTAGCCGATGAGGGCATCGAACTGATCATCGGGCATCATCCGCACGTGCTGCAGCCGATTGATGTCTTAACAGCAGAAAATTTAGAAAGTCGGACATTGGTCTTTTATTCGATCGGGAACTTCCTTCATAACATGACGTTCTCCACACATGGCACTAATGGATATGCTCAGGACGCCATGATTGCCCGAGTCACCATCCAGCGGACGGGTGGTCGTGTCCAGGCAACCGGGGCTGAAATCATTCCGACGTATGTAACACGAAAACAGACGAGCCAGGGGCTTCGACACTATATTGTGCCCGTCCTTTCTGCACTTGATGATCCTGCGTCTTATCAATCACAGGCGTCTGATATAAAGGCGTCCTGGCAGCGGATTCAAACCGTGCTGCAATCGTCTGTCCGAGAAGACCAGATACCGGTTTCTTTTTCACCATGATAATAACAACGATCGCAGCCGGTCCAAACCGCGACCTGCGTAAAAGCTGAAGGGCTGGTCAAAATGCGCTGAACGATGCAATTTGAACATGTCTGAACAAACCACGGACAGCCGCTTTTTGTTGGTGCGGTCGGCTGGTTGACATCGATGCCGTATGGCTTGTATAATCTTAACGCTATTGTTTTGATATACTAGGAGGTAAATATAGATGAAGATGACATTTCAGCCTAAGAAGAGGCATAGAAAAAAAGAACATGGTTTTCGGAAAAGAATGCAGACAAAATCCGGACAGAATGTTATCAAACGCCGCAGGCTGAGGGGCAGAAAGCAGCTGAGTGCCTGAAGACCGCAGGTCCTGTGGTCTTTTTTTCACGATTGTGGTTGATACCGTTGCCTGTCAGGAAGGATCCTGAATCGAATGAAACAAACGCAGCCACTGCGCATGAATTATGAGTTTTCGCGCGTTTATCGCCAGGGTCGGTTCATCAGTGACCGCCATGTTGTGTTGCATTACCTGAGGCGGGGCGGTCAGAAAAATCGTCTGGGTATTACTGCAAGTCGAAAAGTGAACAGCAGCGTGCAGCGCAACCGACTCAAGCGATTACTGCGGGAGAGCTATCGCCAGCTCGAAGATCAGACAGTGCCTGGCTACGATATCATTCTGGTTGCCAGACAAACAGCAGATGAACCCAACCTTCATACCATTTTGCCGGAGGTTCAACGTCTGGTTCGACGAGCCGGTCTGTCATCAAAGCGAAAGCAAGAGCCAGCGGATGTATCTGGTGGCTGCGGGTTGTCGCGATGAAACGTATTATGGTTAGAATGATCCGCGGATACCAGCGCCACGTGTCACCACGACTCGGGGCGCAGTGCAAATATTTGCCGACTTGCTCGCAGTATGCGATTGAAGCCATTGAACGATATGGATCCCTCAAAGGCGGTTTAATGGCTGTCTGGCGGATTCTCCGATGCAACCCGTTCAGCCGGGGTGGCTATGATCCGGTCCCTTAAAGCGAATATCGTCGGCTGACTGCGTTTTTAACAGGAAGGAACGCCGTATTTAGCGGCAAGGATAAAGGAGTATAGAGTCTATGGATCTTATTTCCACGCCAGTTATCGCTATGGGGCTGCTGGATCCCCTCTACACAGCGTTTGGCTGGGTTATGCGCGTGCTGTATGACTTTACCGGCAATTTTGGCCTGGTGATTATTCTCTTCACCATTGTTGTTCGCGGCCTGATGATCCCGCTGGGCATTAAACAGCAGAAAAGCACCTTAAAGCAGCAGGCTCTGCAGGGCGAAATTGCAAACATACAGCGGATGTATCCCAACGACAAAGCCAAACAAAGCGAATTGCAAATGGCTCTGTACAAGAAGCATGGTGCGTCGCCCCTGTCCGGCTGTCTGCCATCAATTTTGCAGCTTATTATCATCTGGCCGATATTCCGGATCATTCAGGCACCGCTTGTCCATGTGATGAATGTTGCCGGAGAAAAAATCGAGTCAATTGCTGCATTTCTCGCCTCAACAACCGGCGCAAACGGCCAGACACTGATCGATGAAGCGGTTCAGGGACGTGCAGTAATGGACAACATGCCAATAGTCGGAGCTTTGAACACCCATGCCAGTGCACTGGCAGAGGTTATTCAGCGCGGCTATATCCAGATGAACGATTTGATCAACCTGCGGTTTTTAGGCCTTGATCTGAGTTTACGGCCAAGCTATAACCCGGGTATCATTTTTGGCGCCGAAACCATTCAGGATTATCTGCCGCTTCTCGCGATTCCCATTCTGGTTGTACTGACCACGCTGGTTCAGATGCGCATCATGCGCAAGACAACGCCGAACCGAAAAAAGAAAGAGGAAGATCGTGAACGTGAACGTGTCAACCCCGCGCGTGCAGGCCAGACACCGGAAGACAAGTCAGAATCCATGATGAAGACGATGAACTTCATGATGCCCGTTTTTATGCTGATCACCACATTTTCCATGCCGGCGTCCATGGGATTATACTGGATCATCGGTAATATCATGATGATCCTTCAATCAGTATTGATCTACTTTTTCTTTACAAAAAAACTTGAACAAGCAGAAACCGGAGCCAACGATGTGCTCAAGCTTGAGAAAGCGCAGAGCTAACGAAGATATACCCATCAGAAGGAGGAACCTTTCATGCCTGTCATGATAGAAAAAACAGCAAAAACAGTTCAGCAAGCGATTGATGAAGCGCTGGCGGAGCTTGGGATGACGGAAGACAAAGTGGTTATCGAAGTTCTCGATGAAGGCGACAGCGGGCTGCTGGGCCTTGGTCGCAAGCCGGCACGGGTGAGAGTATCTCATGATGCTGCGACTGATGAGGAACAGCCGGATTCAGATGACGTTTATTATGGCGACGATGAAAGCTATCCCGGAGACCCTGAAACGCCTGAGGAGGCTGAAACGGTTTCTTACGTTGCAGCGATTTTGTCAGGAATCGGGATCCATGGAAAAATCAGCTCTTATCGTGAAGATGATACACTAAACATAGACGTAACCGGTCGTGACTGCGGTGCAGCGATCGGATATCATGGTGAGACGCTGGAAGCGATTCAGTATCTGGCATCACTGGCAGCAAACCGCAATACCGAGACGCATCTGCGGGTTATCGTCGACATAGCCGGGTATCGCAAAAAAAGAGAAGAGACGCTGATCAACCTCGCGGAACGAACGGCTGAGAAAGTCTATGACACAGGACGTGAAATCAGCTTGGAACCGATGACACCGGCAGAAAGACGGATTATTCATGCAGCCCTGCAATCTTTTTCCGGTGTTACAACGTTCAGCGAAGGTGAAGATCCGAACAGACATATTGTGATTGCACCGGGAGTTGAAGCCGACAATTGACAGACGAGCTGTTTTAACTCATCTGAAGCGGTTTACGGTTAATTCAGCCTGTGAACCGCTTTTGCATCGGAAATCATTTGAAATGAACAGGAGGAGGCAGGTTGTGAACGGCGATTATCAGACTGTGCTGGATACCAATTTAACATCACAGGATCATGAGATCTGTGTTGCTGTTGCAACACCACCGGGACAAAGCGGTATTGCAGTGATCCGACTCTCCGGAAAAGGAGCTGCGGAGCTGATTGACCCGGTCTTTAAACCTGTTTCGAAGCGTTTTCCTCCCGTTTTTTCTATGCCCGGATATACCTGCGCTGTCGGAAAAATCATTTCGCCGGTGACGGGTGAACTGATTGACCAGGTTGTTTTAACTCGATTCACAGCCCCGCATTCCTATACAGGTGAAGAGGTGATAGAGCTGTCTTGCCATGGCAGCCTGGCTATCAAGCAGTCATTGATTGATCTGATTCTCAGTCTCGGGGCACGCGCTGCCGAACCGGGTGAATTCACCAAGCGAGCGTTTTTAAATGGCAAATTGGATCTGATTCAGGCTGAAGCAGTTATTGATCTCATTCAGGCTGAGACGGATCGAAGCGCCAGAAACGCCGCTGCCTTGCTGCAGGGGGATCTATCGCAGCAGATGATGTTCATTTCAGACAATCTCTACCAGTTGCTTGCGTCGATTGAGCTGGTTCTGGAATATCCGGAACATGACGAATCAGACACGGTATCTGCACAGCTGGCGGCCGGCCTTGATCTGATCGAGCAGAAAATAAACCGTTACGTTCAAGGGTTTAGTCAGGGCCGTATCTTGACAGAAGGCATGACGGTTGTTCTGGCAGGACGCCCGAATGCCGGAAAGTCATCGCTGCTCAATGCGTTGGCAAATACTGAGCGGGCGATTGTGACAGATGTGCCAGGAACAACGCGTGACACCATAGAAATAAAAATTGATATAGACGGCATCCCGGTACATCTGGTTGATACTGCAGGTGTTCGTGAAACAGAGGATACAGTCGAAAAGCTGGGTGTGGCCAGAACGCGTGATGTGCTGCAGTCAGCGGATTTGGTTTTCTGGCTGATCGCCCCGCCTGTCGATCATTTGCAGGAAGATCAGACGATCATGGAGCAGCTTCAGCTACAGTCGCTGGTTCCGCTGGTCAGCAAGGATGATCTCAATGAAAGTCTGGCGTTGCGCCAGGCAATCGAAGCCTGCTGGCCGGACCAGACGATCATGACCTGCTCAGTCCTCACAGGAGAGGGACTTGATGCGATCAGGAAGAAGGTCATTGAAACGTATGAATCACTCGGTGCTCAGGCGCAAAATGATGTGCTCCTGACCAACAGTCGCCATAAGGCTTGCCTCGACAGCGCGCTCTTGTCTGTTCGAAAAGCACGGGAGGCGCTGCATGGCGGGATAACCTGGGATATCATTGCGTCATTGGTTCGCGGAAGCCTGGATGCACTGGCCGAGCTGACAGGTGATGCTGTTTCTGACACGCTGGTAGATACCATATTCTCCCGCTTTTGTGTCGGGAAATAGTGATGTACAGATGCGTGTTGCTTAGCCGACAGGAGGCAGATTTGTGAAAAACGTGACAGCGGCATTATCAGCAAGTGGTGCTTATCTGGCGGGCGAATACGATATTATTGTCATCGGCACCGGACATGCCGGATGCGAAGCGGCGCTCGCTAGCGCCCGGCTGGGCCGGCAGACGCTGATTCTGGGGATGAATCTCGACACTGTTGCCAATATGCCGTGTAATCCGAATATTGGCGGCACGGCTAAAGGACAACTGGTTCGGGAAATTGATGCGCTCGGTGGGGAAATGGGTCGTGCTGCTGACCGCGCCATGATTCAGTTCAGAATGCTGAATGCATCACGAGGCCCTGCCGTTCTGTCGCCCAGAGCTCAGATTGATCGGCGCCTTTACCAGCAGATCATGAAGGAGACACTCGAAAAAACGGAACGATTGGACGTACGTCAGGGAGAAGTGATTGAACTGCTGGTTGATGCCGACGGACACGAACTGCGGATTGAGGGCGTTCGTCTGCGGACCGAAGCAATCTATCGATGCAAGTCGGTCATTCTGGCGACCGGCACATTTCTGGAAAGCCGGATCATCATCGGTGACTGCCAGTATTCAGGCGGGCCGGACAGCCAGTTTGCAGCACATGGTTTGTCCGAATCCTTGAGAGATCTTGGTCTTTTGTTACAACGCTTTAAAACGGGAACACCGGCACGTATCAATCGAAGGAGTGTCGATTTTACGCCGATGGAGCAACAGGATGGTGATCCGATACCGTTTGCGTTTTCGTATGAAAATGAAGAAAACCCGCCCATCAACCCTGATGAGCAGATTCCCTGCTATCTCACGTGGACAACACCGCAAACACGTGCGGTCATTGAACAAAATCTGGATCGTTCACCTCTGCTAAGCGGAGTAATTGAAGGAGTCGGACCGCGCTACTGTCCGTCCATTGAGGATAAATACGTGAAATTCCCGGACAAGGAACGGCATCAGATTTTCCTGGAACCAATGGGAAGAAACACTGAAGAGATGTATTTACAAGGATTATCCAGCAGTATGCCTGAAGACGTTCAATTGATCATGGTCAGATCATTGCCGGGACTTCAGTCGGCACGTATCATGCGGAGTGCCTACGCGATCGAGTATGACTGCCTTGATCCGCGTTTGCTGCAGATGAGCCTTGAGGTTCGCGGCATAACCGGGTTATTTTCAGCCGGTCAGATCAACGGGACATCCGGTTATGAAGAAGCTGCCGGACAAGGCCTAATAGCCGGAATCAATGCAGTCCGCAAGTTAAACGACGAAGAGCCTGTCATCCTTGATCGATCCCAGGCGTATATCGGTGTCTTGATCGACGATCTGATCACCAAGGGGACGACAGAACCCTATCGCATGATGACTGCCCGTGCGGAGTACCGTCTCGTACTCCGTCAGGATAATGCAGACGCCCGGCTGACACCGATCGGCAGGTCTGTCGGTCTGATCGATCAGGCGCGCTGGGATCATTTTCAAATAAAACAAGAACGTATTCAAACCGAAATTGAACGTTGCCGAAACATCCGGATTCGTCCTTCAGCCGAGTCGGATGCTGTGATGCGTTCACTGGGAACCGTCCCCTTGCGCCAGCCGGCCAGTCTGGCAGACTTACTGAAGCGTCCTGAGATTCATTATGAAGATCTCGAAGTTCTCGATCCGGACAGACCGTCATTGAGCCGTGTTGAACAGACTGCTGTGGAAGTAAGCATTAAATATGAAGGATATATCCGGCTTGAAGAAGAACGGATTGGTCAATTTCGAAAACTGGAACGGAAATCGATCCCCGACAGTATTGATTACCGGCTCATCAAAGGGCTCCGGATTGAGGCGCAGCAAAAACTCAGTCGACAGCGTCCGATTTCTATCGGACAGGCGAAACGGATTTCAGGCGTCTCACCGGCAGATTTGGCCGTTTTGCTGATTTATCTGCAAAGCCTCAAGCGGGACGATGAGGAGGGAAAGCGTGGCTGAAACCATCCGGGAGTGGATCGATGATGTAATTGAAAGGATGCAGCTGCAAATATCAGAACAAAGCCGCAGTCAGCTGATTCAGTATGTTGATCTGTTAAAAGAGTGGAATAAGCAGTTTAATCTGACGCGTGTGACGGATGATGAAGGCATCGCTGTCCGCCACATCATGGATTCCTTGACACTGCTGCCCTATCTGGATCAGATCACAGCTGACACTGAGGTGGGCGCTTGTCGATCGATGGTTGATGTCGGTACCGGTGCCGGATTTCCCGGTTTGCCAATCAAGATTCTGCGGCCGGACTGGTCGATCGTGCTCATCGATTCGCTGTCAAAACGTATCCGGTTTCTCAACGAGGTCATCGAAAACCTGCAGCTGCAAACGATCAGAACCTGGCATGGCCGCGCTGAAGATGCCGGTAGAAACCAGCTCTTTCGTGAGCGGTTTGATGTGGCCACGGCCAGAGCAGTGGCACCGTTGTCCGTCTTGTCCGAATATTGCCTGCCATTGGTACAGCCAGGCGGATATTTTCTGGCGATGAAGGGCAGGATTGAATCAGAGTGGCCGGCCGGACAACGGTCAGTTACGCTGATGGGTGGACGGCTCGAACGTAGTGATACCATGCTGCTGCCGGGGACAGATATGAATCGCGCTATTCTGGTTATCCGTAAAATAGAAAAGACACCCGATACCTATCCGCGTAAAGCGGGGCGCCCGGAAAAATCCCCGCTTTAGTGCCTGCCTGACAGAAAATATGGTATAATAGATTAGATATGCGAGTTCGAAAAAGCAGGAGGTATGACACCCATGGCCGACCAGCTGGATAACGGTGCCGCGAAAGGCAAAGCCGATCCAAAAGAATTACAACAACGTAAAGAAGCAGCGATTGACGCCGCTTTTCAAAATCCGAATAACACAATCATTCCAGTCGATCTTGAAGAGGAAATGAAAAGATCATTTATCGATTATGCGATGAGTGTTATTTCTGACCGCGCGCTCCCTGATGTGCGTGACGGTCTTAAACCCGTTCATCGCCGTATTCTGTACTCGATGTTCACACAAGGGTTTACACCCGAAAAACCGTATCGGAAATGCGCGACCACCGTCGGTGATGTCCTGGGACGTTTTCATCCGCATGGTGACGCGGCCGTGTACGATTCGCTTGTCCGACTGGC